>CAITLX010000795.1 GCA_903893335.1 uncultured delta proteobacterium
ACCTGGTCGCCCTCACCGAGTCGGCGATCGCGTGGCGGCTGGGGCGGCACGATCTCGCGCGCACATGGGCCGAGCGCGCGAGCGCCTCGTGGAGCGCGAGCGGCTGGGCGTCGGGCGCGGCGCTGACCGCGGGCCTCGCGGCGGCTGCAGGCTCGCAGCGCGTGGGCGGCGTGGACGCGCTGGTCGCGCTCGCCTCGCGGGCGGAGCCCCCGCAGGTCGCGGTGCAGGCGCTCGCGCTGGTGGCCTCGGCGTTCCCCGAGAGGCGAGCGGATTGCCGGGCGGCGGCGGCCTCGCTCGCTGCGGCCCTCGGGGTGGACACGTCGCGTCGGCTCGACGTGCTGTCGCTCGACGAGGCGCTGGGGATGCTGGACGAAGGAGGGCGCGCGCGATGAAGAAGCGGCAGCGAATCGGTGCGGCGGCGGCGCTCCTCGCGGCGTTGCTCGCGGGGCTCTACTGGATGAACAAGCAGGTGCACCCCTCGAAGCAATTGATCGTGGCCAAGGGCCCCGTCGCCAGCGGCTCGCCGCTGCTCGCGTACATGTACGCCGAGGTCGCGGCGGTGGGCGTGATGCCGCGCGAGAGCTTCTCGTTCTTGTCGAACGTGCAGACGTTCGGCGGCGACTTCTCGCTCGGCCCCAAGGGCGCGGCGGTGAGCCTCGCCGACTACCTGAAGCTCTACTGCAAGCCGAACAACAACGGGGCCAACCGGCGCTACACGGTCGACGCCGACGGCAAGAGCTGCCAGACGCTGCTCGGTCAGCTCACCACCGAGCCGACAGCCCCCGCCGCGACGCAGCTGACGCTGCTGGTGGGCAACTGGAACGGCGTGGACGACGTCACGGGCAAGACGGTCAACATCGGCGACTGGAGGGTCACGACCCCCGATGGTAAGCAGGTCGGCTGGGTGCACGTGCAGGCGGGCCACGAGTTCTGGTTCGTCGCAGGGGGGACGGCCAATGGCGGCTACCTCGCTGTGGACACCACCCTGCACACCTTCACGCAGCAGGCTGCCGCGGCGTCCACCTTGAAGGCCAGCGTGCAGTGGAAGGGCTTCGTGCAGAAGGTCTGCCCCGACGCGGCGACCGTGGGCACCTACTACGACGTGACGGCGGTATCGCGGGCGTGCCTGTGACGCAGCCGTCGCGTGGCGGAGAGAGACTGAAACGTGTTGGGAGGGGATGATTGATGAAGAAGCGCACGAAGATGTCGATGTTGGTCGCGGCATGTGCCGCGGCATGCGCCACGGTGGGCGCCGCGGTTGTGAGTTGTGGCGCTGCCACGGAGCGCCCGCTGCCGCCGCCGCCGCCTCCGCCGCCGCCGTCCTGTCCGGGGTGTAGTCCGGCGCCGCCGCAGGATTGCAACCGTCCGCCGCGTCCCATCCCGTGGGATGACGACAAGGAGGTGACGGATGGTGGCACCGACGGAGGCCCTAAGGACGCGGGCGAGATCGAGACCATGCAGATTCAGCCGTCGAGGCAACTGCTCATCGCGAGCGGGGCAGTCACCACGCTCGGTTGGCCGCTCGCGTACATGTATGTCGAGGGAGCGAGCATTGGGTCCCTAGCAGACGCGTCGGCAGACGCGTCCACGTACGGCCGCGAGAATCTAGCGTTCGTTTCGAGTCTGAAGGCGTTCACGGGCAACTTCTCGATCGGTCCGGCGGCCACTCCCACTGGTGGGCTTGACCTCGCTCAGTGGTCCACGACATACTGCAAGGTTACTGCCCTGAACACGCTTTACGTCAGGACCGCTACTCTTGTGGACCCGTGTGCACTCCTCGCGGCTCCGCCGACGAGCGGCACGTCGCTGATGTTGACTGGAAACGATATCCTGCCGGTTCCCGGCGGTGGATCGGTGACGGTCGGGCACTGGAAGATCACGGACGCAGCGGGCCAGGGGATTGGTCTTGTACACGTCTTCGGTGGGGCCGAGTACTGGGGGGTGACGACCAGAGCACCGACGGAACCCGCGCCGGGCAAGGTTGGCAGTAGCGGGCTCCACAATTTCACGCAGCTGCCCGTGGTTGCGGGCACCTTGCAGGCAAAGTGGGACGCGTTTCGCGTCCCAGCGTGCGACGCCAGCAAGGTCCCCGACGGCGGTACGACAGGATATCTAGTGTACAGCGTATCGACCAAAGCAGGGGTGGCCTGCCCCTGACCGTGACCGACCCCCGGCGCCCCGCTCACCTCGGGCGGGGCGCCGCTCTCACTGCACCGCGGCGACGAGCTCGTCGAGCTCGCTCTCGCTGGTGAAGCCCGAGCGGACGGCGGAGACGATCCCCTTGGAGTCGATGACGACCAGCGTGGGGAGCGACGCGACGCCGTAGTGGGCCTGCACGGCGTCGTCGAGGTCGGCGACGATGGAGTACGAGAGGCCACGCTGCGCGGCGAAGCGCTGCGCGAGGCCGGGGCGGTCGCTCGTGTTGACCCCGACGACGACCACGCCCGCGTCGCGCGTGCGGCGCGCGAGGCGGTCGAGCACGGGAGCCTCGAGCTGACAGGGGCCGCACCAGGTCGCCCAGAAATCGAGCACCACGGGGTGGCCGCGCAGGTCGGCCAGGTGCAGCCGCGCGCCGGGCTCGCCGTTGTGCACGACCGGCAGCGTGAAGTCGGGCGCGGGCTTGCCGAGCAGCGCCGAGCGCGCCGAGAAGAGGCGCGGCAGCACCGCGAAGCCGAAGAGCGCGGCCCCCGCGCAGATGGCGAGCAGCGCGGCGTAGGCCGACCTGTCGGGGCTCGGGGCGTCGGTGGCCATGCGGGGGAGCCGAGCCTAGCGCGCCCGCGGTCAGGCCGCCGCCGGCCGACCGGACCCGCCCACGTCGCCGCGCAGCGAGGCCTCGTGCGCGGCGAGCGCGGCGGGGGTGCCCGGTCGCGGGAGCCGC
>CAITLX010000796.1 GCA_903893335.1 uncultured delta proteobacterium
CCGCGCGGCAAGGAGGCCCTGCTCGCCGAGGGTCGCGCCAACGTCGTCAAGGCCATGAACGACCTCGACTGGGGGCGTCGCCTCAAGTTCTTCCGCCCGCGCGGGCTCGCGCTCGACCCCGGCCACGAGGACATCCAGATCATCGTCGCGGCCGCCGGCCACAACATCGACGGCCTCGTCTATCCGAAGATCGAGTCCGCCGAGGAGGTGCGCTCCATCGACGCGACGCTCACCGCCCTCGAGGAGAAGCACGGCATCCCGGCGGGCAAGATCAAGATCGAGGTGCTCATCGAGAGCGCCAACGCCGAGGAGCACGTCTTCGAGATCGCGCAGTCGTCGCGGCGCCTGGTCGGGCTCATCTTCGGAGCCTTCGACTACTGGGGCTCGCTGCGCATGATCGGCGAGCCGTACCGCACCGATCACCCGCTGGTCGATCACGCGCGCGCGCGCATCGTCAAGGCCGCCGCGAGCGTGAACATCCCGGCCATCGCCGAGATGACGCTGAACTACCCGACCAAGGACAAGTCGCCCGAGCAGCAGCAGGCCGCGCTCGACGAGTGCCGCCGCGACGCGATGCACGCCAAGGCGTTCGGGTTCCGCGGCAAGTGGACGGGCATCCCCCCGCAGACGGCGATCGCGGTCGAGGTCCTCTCCATCTCCGACAGCGTGATCCAGAACGCGGTCGAGGAGTCGAAGCTCTTCCTCGAGGCCGAGCACAAGGGGCTCGGCGCCACGATGATCAAGGGCAAGATGGCCGACCGCGCGACCGACCGCATCAACCGCGTCGCGCTCAAGACGGCCTACGCCCTCGGCAAGCTCGACGAGGCCACGGCGAAGGAGCTCGGCATCTCGTGACGGACGACCTCGCCCCCGCGCTCGCCGCGCTCGACGAGCTCTACCGCCGGGCGCACGCGAGCGTGCGCGCCAAGGTGACCGAGGGCGGCAAGCTCTCGCCGAAGCTGCTCGACCGCCACCAGCTCGCCGCCCACGCGCTCGCGTACGTGAAGACGGAGACCGAGGCGGCGCGCCAGCTCGTCGAGTGGTCGACGCGCGTCGGCGGCGCGTTCGAGGCGAAGATCGCCGGCGCGTACGTCGGCGAGCTCGTGCGCGCGCTCGCGGGGGGCGTCGATCTCGGCCCGTGCGAGAGCGTCCCGCTCGTCGAGCTCGGCCTGTCGGCCGCCGACGTGGCCGAGACGATCGGCGCATCAGCCGTCGTGGCCCTCTCCGACCGCTTCGCGTCGGGCGACGCCGTCGTCGCGCTCGCGCGCGAGGCGCACGCGTCCGGCTCGTACGGCGCGCACGGCCTGGGCGACGAGTCGCTGCTCGCGGTGCAGGCCGAGTTCCGCAAGTTCGTCGCGAAGGAGGTCACGCCGATCGCGCAGGACGTCCACCGCAAGGACGTGCTCATCCCGATCGAGCTCGTCGCGAAGATGAGCGAGCTCGGCGTCTTCGGCCTCACCATCCCCGAGGCGTACGGCGGACTCGGCCTCTCGAAGGTCGCGATGTGCATCGTGACCGAGGAGCTGTCGCGCGGGTACATCGGCGTCGGCTCGCTCGGCACGCGCAGCGAGATCGCCGCCGAGCTCATCCTCGGCGGCGGCACCGAGGAGCAGAAGCTGGCGATTTTACCGAAGATCGCCGCCGGCGAGATGCTCCCGACGGCCGTGTTCACCGAGCCCAACTTCGGCTCGGACCTCGCGCACATCAAGACGCGCGCCGACCGGCAGCCCGACGGCTCGTTCCTCATCCAGGGCCAGAAGACCTGGATCACGCACGCCACGCGCGCCGACGTCATGACGCTGCTCGCGCGCACCAACCCGAGCGACGACGGCTACGGCGGCCTCACGATGTTCCTCGCGACGAAATCGCGCGGCACGGCGGGCGACGACTTCCCCGACGAGGGGCTGACGGGCACCGAGATCAAGGTGCTGGGCTACCGCGGCATGAAGGAGTTCGAGCTCTCGTTCGACGGCTTCCGCGTCGAGGCAGGCGCGATGCTCGGCGGCCGCGAGGGCATGGGCTTCAAGCAGCTCATGGTCACCTTCGAGAGCGCGCGCATCCAGACGGCGGCGCGCGGCGTCGGCGTCGCGCAGGCCGCGCTCGACGAGGCGATGCGCTACGCGAACGATCGCGTGCAGTTCGGCAAGCCCATCTTCGAGTTCCCGCGCGTCGCGCGCAAGCTCGGCCGCATGATCGCGCGCATCCAGGCCGCGCGTCAGCTCACCCACTTCTCGGCCCGCGCGAAGGACGAGGGCAAGCGGTGCGACCTCGAGGCCGGCATGGCCAAGCTGCTCGCGACGCGCGCCGCGTGGGAGGCCGCCGACGCAGGCGTGCAGATCCACGGCGGCAACGGCTTCGCCGAGGAGTACGTCGCGTCGCGGCTCCTGGTCGACGCGCGCGTGCTCTCCATCTTCGAGGGGGCCAACGAGATCCAGGCGCACGTCGTCGCGCGCCGGTTGCTGGAGGAGGCTGCGGCATGACCACGGTGAAGAACCCCCGCTACGGCCGCAAGCTCGGCGACTTCGTGCCGGGCGAGACGTACGCCCACCCCTGGGACGTCACCGTCGACGGCGGCACGGTCGCGCTGTTTCAGGCGTCGTTCCTCGACGCGTCGCCCGTCTACGCGAGCGCGGCCTACGCGCGCGCGCTCGGCCTGCGCGACCGCCCCGTGCACCCGCTCTTGCTGCTCAACCTCGGGCTCTCGTTCTCCGTGCACGACGTGAGCGAGCAGGCCATCGCGCACCTCGCCTACCTCGACGTTCGCTTCCCCGAGCCCGCGTACGTCGACGACACGCTCACGGCGTCGTCCAAGGTGCTGGGCGTCAAGGCCGCGTCGAGCGGCGACAAGGGCGTCGTGCACGTCCGCACGCTGCTCGCGCGCGACGACGGCGCCATCGTGTGCGCGTTCGAGCGCAAGGCGCTCGTGCCCGCGGGCAACGTCGAGGGGCGCCCGCTCGCCCCCCCGAGCGCGCCGCAGGAGGACCCGGGTGACCTGCCCCGCCTGCCGCCCGCGCTGCGCACGCGCGTCGCCCACGTCGCGCGTCCCGCGGGCTTCGGCGGCTTCTTCGAGGACTTCGCCGTCGGCGACGTCTACGCCCACGAGTGCGGCAAGACCGTCGGCGAGAGCGAGCACATGCAGCTGACCTCGCTCGTGCGCAATTCGCACCCGCTGCACTTCGACGAGACCTACTCGCGCGAGAGCTCGTTCGCCAAGACGCGCGTCGTGTACGGCGGCCTCGTGCTCTCGTGGGTGCTCTCGCTGACGAGCCGCGACACGACGGGCAACGCGCTGTGGGACCTCGGCCTCGACCAGGGCGCGCACCCGAGCGGCGTCGTCGCGGGCGACACGCTGTACGCCGCGAGCAAGGTGCTCGCGACCGAGGAGTTCGGCCCGAACGTCGGCGCCGTCACCTTCCGCGTCGTCGGCCTGAAGAACGTCCGCTCGCGCGATCTGCTCGCGACGGGCGTCGACCTCTTCGCCGACGAGCTCTCCAAGAAGGAGGGCAAGGTGAAGGAGAAGGTCGTCGAGATCACCCGCACGGTGCTGGTGCGGAAGCGCGGCTGATCCTCGGACGGGCGGAAGCGCGGCTGAGCGCCCGACGAGCGCGCGGGCGGCTTCGGGTCACAGCGCGTCGACGCACGAGTGGGTGAGCTGCCACTCGGTCACGGTGGGCGCCGCCGTCTTCGACGTGCTCGGGTTGAGGCGAACGGTCAGCTCGAGGTGCGGGCGCGCGCCGGCCGGCTTGCCGCCGAGCGACGTGTACAGATCGATCGCGCACGCGTCGCCGATGGCGCACACCTCGGGAGCCGCCGGCGGGGTGACGGCGACCGTGCCGATCTTCACCGGCGTGCCCGTGAACGACGCCGTGTCGGAGGTGCGCGCGAGGAACTCGACGCTCGAGTCGCTCGGCGTGAGCGCCTCCCACGTGAGGTACCCCCACTGCGGCCGCTGCCCGGCGCCGCAGGCGGCGGCGTAGGTCTGCACCGTGCTCGTCTGCGCGTAGCCCCCGGTGCAGCCCGCGCCGATCTCGATGTGCGCCGAGGTCGCGGCCTGCGCGGCGGCGCACGTCGAGGGGCAGAGCTGGACCTCGGTCGGGTGCGTCGCGTCGTCGAAGTACCAGCCGTCGCCGCAGAGCGCGGGGCTCGACACGCGACCGAGCGACGTCGGCGCACCGCTGCCCGGCGTGAAGAGCACGTCGACCGCGGCCGGATCGAACGTCGTGCCCGGCAGCGGGAACGCGCAGTCGAGGGCGCTGCCCTGGATCGCGCGAAACGCTTGCAGGATCTGCTTCGCGCCCTGCGCCGAGCTCGAGACGAAGAAGCCGTCGCCGCCGCCCGCCGACGCGATCTTCTGGAGGGTCGCGGTCGAGAGCCCCTGGATGCCGATGACGTAGGTGCGCACGCCGGACGCCGCATAAGCGTCGGCGGCGATCTTCGCGATGTGCGCCACGTCGTTGTCGCAGCCGTTCGGCTCGCCGTCGGTCACGAGCACCGCGATCGCCTGCTCGCTGGGGTGCGCCGCCTGGTAGTCGGCCGCCCACTTCGTCGCGCCGCCGAGCGCGGCCGACATCGGCGTGCCTCCGCCCGGCGACTTCGCGTTGATGGCGTCGACGAGCGCCTTCTCGGTCGGGTCGGCGGCGCCCGTCGCGGCCGTCAGCACGCCGAACGGCACGAGCGGGTGGCTGCAATACGCGACGTTGCACGAGCTCGCGTCCCCCTTCTTGCCCGTGTCCTCGCAGGGGTAGCCGCTCGGCGACGCGTCGGCCCAGAAGCGCAGCGCGACGCCGAGCCCCGCGGAGCCCGGGTCGGCGAGGAACGTCTTGAGCGCCGAGGTGAGGTTGCTCCAGCGGCTCGGCGAGCCGGTGCTCATCGAGCCCGACTTGTCGATCGAGACGAACATCCGCAGCGGCTTGAGCGTCGCCGACTGACTGCTCGCGACGCACGAGGGCGCGCCGCAGGTCAGGCCCGCGGAGTACTCCGTCCAGTTGTTCTGGTACGAGCACTCGGCGACCTGGAAGCCGTCGGGCGGGTTGACCATGACCTCGCGCGTGCCGGCGAGCGCCGGGCAGTCGACGTCCACGCACTCGCCCGCGGCGATGCCCGTCGCGGAGGTGCACACGTCCGGCTTCGGGCTCGTCATGCTCGGGTTCGTGCTCGGGATCTTGCCCGAGTTGCCCGGCCACACCGCGACGTGGACGCCCGAGGGCG
The DNA here is from genome assembly GCA_903893335.1 of uncultured delta proteobacterium. Lineage (GTDB taxonomy): Bacteria > Myxococcota_A > Polyangia > Polyangiales > Polyangiaceae > CAITLX01. The sequence continues at coordinate 5,209 of CAITLX010000796.1, forward strand.
CGGGCTTCGTGCCTCGGTTGCAGATCGGGATCTTGGTGCCGCACGCGACGCCCGCGGTGAGATCGACGCCGCTGCACAGCAGGTTGGTCTGGCTCGGCAGCCACGCGGTGCACTTGCCGTCCGACGGGCACGACGAGCCGCACGCCGACGACACGAGCGCGACGCAGCTCGCGTCCCACGCGCCCGTGCAGCACGAGGGCTGCTGCTGGCACACCTTGCCGACGCACGCGTCGCACGTCGCGTCGAGCGCGCCGCCCGCGTAGCACTTGTCGTGGGCGCACGGCGCGTCGCTCGCGCAGAAGGCGCCGCACACCGACTCCACCTTCGCGACGCACGCGGGCGACCACGTCTGCCCGCTGCTCGGCGCGGCGCAGGTCACGTTCTTCTGCGACGCGTACGAGGTCGCGCACGCCGCGCTCCACGTCTTGTCGCAGCAGCTCTCGGTCTTCTGGCAGACGGCCTCGACCGCCTTGTTGCACCCGCCGTCGAGCTTCGCGCCGGCGGCGCACGGGTCGTGGTCGCACTTGCCCTTGTAGGGCGGCGCGACGCTCGCGCAGCAGGTCGAGTCGACGCCGCAGACCTCGGCGACGCAGGGGTCGCACGCGGCGTCGAGCGCGGCGCCCGCGACGCACTTGTGGTGCGCGCACGTCCCGCTGACGGGGCTGTCGCAGTGCTGGTCGATCTGGCAGTCGGCAGCCGTGGCGCAGGGCTGGACCACCGCCTTGGCGGCGAGACCCGCGGGCAGATCGCCGACCTTGCCCACCTGCCAGGTGTACTTCGGCGCCGCGCCGTTCAGCGTGAGCCCTCCGTCGGGCACCTCGTTCCACCCCTGGCAGGTCGGGTCGCACGGGTCGCCCGTGCAGGGGCTCACGCCCGAGAGCGCGAGCGTCGGCCGGTCGGTCTCCGGCAGCGGCGGCGGCGCGACGATCTGCGTGAGCGAGCCCGCGCACTCCGACCATTGCCCCTGGTCGCAGATCTGCTCGCCTTGCAGGCAGGTCACGATCCCCTCGGCCTCGCCGATCTTGCGGTGGCAGACGCGGGCCTGCCCCTCGTGGCAGGCCGCGTGCGTCCCGGCCTCGTAGGCCCCGCCGGGGTCCCCGCCCGGGTCCACGCCGTCGCCCGCGAGCCCTGCGAACGAGCCCCCCGAGCACGCGCCAACGCCGATGCCCACCGCGAGCCCGAGACCCGCGTTCAGGCAGCGCCGCAACCAAGCCCTTCCCTGTCGCGCCGATCGCATCACGCCGCGGTGAACGGCGCCTCCCGGGCGACCTTGAGGACCACCGCGCGCAAAGTTTGCGCCAACGCGATTCCTGCACCTCGAACGTATTTGCTTGGATTCTGGCCAAACATCGCGACAATGAAACACGTTCTACTCAAGCCCTCTCCGCTGGCCTCTCCTCGAGGGTTCAGCGGTGGGCGCCGCGTGTCTCGGGTCGAGGAGGAGCATCCGCATGTCCGAAGCCAACGCTCAGCAGTCCCCGCCGTCGTTCGCCGGTTACCCGCGCGGCTGGTTCGTCGTGCAGTTCAGCGACGAGCTCGCGCCCGGACAGGTCAAGCCGCTGCGCTACTTCGGCAAGGAGCTCGTCGTCTTCCGCACCGACGCCGGGCACGCGCGCGTGCTCGACGCGTTCTGTCCGCACATGGGCGCGCACCTCGCGCACCCCGGTCGCGTCGAGGGCGAGGGCATCGTGTGCCCGTTTCACGCGTGGAAGTTCGACGGCGAGGGCACGTGCGTGTCCGTCCCGTACGCGACCAAGATCCCGGCGAAGGCGCGCATCGACGCGTGGCCGACCGTGGAGAAGAACGGGATGGTCTACGTCTGGCACGACGCCGACGGACGCGGGCCCGACTGGGAGGTGCCCGACGTCGAGGGCTTCGGCACCGACGCGTGGACGGGCTGGAACCACAGCGTGCTCGAGATCAAGACGCACCCGCGCGAGATCGTCGAGAACATCGTCGACACCGCGCACTTCCTGCCCGTGCACGGCACCGCCGCGGAGAACTTCCGCAACGAGTTCGAGGGGCACGTCGCGGTGCAGCACAACGAGGGCATCGCGTACCCGCTCGGCGGCGGCGAGGATCGCTACAAGCTCACGGCGACCTACTTCGGCCCCGCGTACATGGTCACGCACATGCGGGGCGTGCTCGAGAGCATGCTCATCAACGCGCACACGCCGATCGGGCCCAACCTGTTGCACCTGCGCTTCGCCGTCGCGCTCAAGAAGGACGGCGGACGCGAGCCGTCCGCGAAGTTCCTCGCGCGCTACGTGGACAACCTGCGCGCCGGCTACCTGCAGGACGTCGCGATCTGGGAGCACAAGGTGTTCCGCCCGCGCCCGGTGCTCTGCGACGGCGACGGCAAGATCCCCGCGCTGCGCAAGTGGTACGGAAAATTCTTCGAGCCGCGCGAGTCGCCGGAGGCGCCGTGAGCACCGCCGCGACGCAGGCCGCCACGCTCCTCGAGGCCGCGCGCGCCCTCGCGCCGCGCCTCGTCGCCCGCGCCGACGCCGCCGAAGAGGCTCGCTCGGTCCCCGCCGAGACGATCGCCGAGCTCATCGACGCGCGCTTCTTCGACATCCTCAAGCCGGCGCGCTTCGGCGGCCTCGAGTGCCACCCCGGCGTCTTCTTCGACGTCGTCGCCGAGGTCGCCTCGGCGTGCCCCTCGACCGGGTGGGTGCTCGGCGTGGTGGCCGCGCACGCGTGGCAGCTCGCGCTCTTCCCCGAGGCCGCGCAGACGGACGTGTGGGGCGCCGACCGCTCCGCGCTCATCTGCTCGTCGTACATGCCCGTGGGCAAGCTCACGCCCGAGCCGGGCGGCTTTCGCGTCTCGGGGCGCTGGGGCTTCTCGAGCGGCTGCGATCACTGCTCGTGGGCGATGCTCGGCGCGATGGCGCCCCCCGCGCGCGAGGGCGCGCCCCCCGACATGCTCACGCTGCTCGTGCCCCGCAGCGACCTGACGATCGACGACGACTGGTTCGTCGCGGGGCTGCGCGCCACCGGCTCGAAGAGCGTCGTGCTCGACGGCGCGTTCGTGCCCACGCACCGCACGCACCGCATGAGCGACGCATTCCGGCTCGACAGCCCGGGCAACGCGGTCAACCCCGCGCCGCTCTACCGCCTGCCGTTCGGTCAGGTCTTCACGCGCACCGTCGCGACGCCGGCCATCGGCATGCTGCAAGGCGCGCTCGACGCGTTCGTCGCGGCCAACCGCGGCCGCGCGAGCCGCGCCGACGGCAAGCTGCCCGAGTCCGACCCGGCCGCGCAGGAGGCGGTCGCGAACGCGAAGCTCGCGCTCTGCGAGGTGCGCGCCGTGCTGCACCACGACTTCGACGAGATGATGGGCCTCGCCGAGCGCGGCGAGCCGATCAGCCTCGCGTCGCGCGTCGGCTACCGCCACCACTCCGCGTCGGTCACCGACCGCATGGTCGCCGCGGTCGATGCGCTGTTCGTCGAGGCAGGCAGCGGCGCGATCTTCCGGTCGAGCCGACTGCAGCGCTTCTTCCAGGACGTGCACGCCGCGCGCGCGCACCACGCGAACAACCCACGCCGCGCCGCGCGCAACCTCGGCTCGACCTCGTTCGGCCACCCCACGAACGACTACTTCCTGTGACGCACACCGAACACCCCCGCGACGTCCTGGGCGTCGGCTACTTCGTGTTCGAGGTCGCCGACCTGGCCGCGTGGCACACGCTGCTCGTCTCCGGCCTCGGGCTCACCGACGGCGGCCTGCTCGCCGACGGCATGCGCGCGTACCGCCTCGATGAGCGCTCTGCGCGCGTGCTGCTGCGCGAGGGGCCGGCCGACGATCTGGTCGCGCTCGGCTTCGAGGTCGACGGCGAGGCCGCGCTCGCGGCCGTCGAGGGGCGGGCGCGCGAGGCCGGCGTCGCGTTCGAGCGCGCCTCCGAGGCCGACGCGGCTGCGCGCTGCGTGGCCGCGCTCGCGCGCGTCGTGGAGCCCGGCGGCGTCGTGCTCGAGCTCTTCGCGGGCGCCGTGGCGGCGAGCGAGCCGCTCGACCGCTCGATCAACGCGGGGGGCTTCGTCACCGGCGTGCTGGGAGCAGGTCACCTCGCGCTGCGCGCCGACGACATCGAGCGCACGCGCGCCTTCTTCGAGCGCCTGCTCGGCTTCCGCCTCTCCGACCACATCCGCTGCGAGCTGCGCGGCGGCTTCCAGGTCGACATCACCTTCCTGCACGTCAACGCGCGCCACCACTCGGTGGCGCTCGGGCGCGGGCTGCCCAAGCACCTGCACCACTTCATGGTGCAGGTCGCCGCGCTCGACGATCTCGGCCGCGCCTACGATCGCTTCTTCGACCTGGGTCTGCCCGTCACGCAGTCGCTGGGCCGCCACCCCAACGACCGCATGCTCTCGTTTTACGCGAAGACGCCGTCGGGGTTCGAGATCGAGTGCGGCTACGGCGGCGTCGAGATCGACGACGCGACCTGGACGCCGACCACCTACGACCAGATCAGCCTGTGGGGCCATCGCCCCCCGCGAAGCATGAAAGACCTCCACGCCCGAGGAAGGACCGACCGATGACCGCCGTTGCCCCGAGGTTCCCGTTTCCGCGCTATCCCCGCGGCTGGTTTCAGGTCGCCTACTCGGACGAGATCGCGCCCGGCCAGGTCGTGCCGCTGAAGTACTTCGGCAAGGATCTGGTCGCCTTCCGCGACGAGAGCGGAAAGCTCAGCGTCCTCGACGCGTTCTGTCCGCACCTGGGCGCGCACCTCGGCCACGGCGGCAAGGTCGTCGGCGAGGGCATCGTGTGCCCCTTCCACGCGTGGAAGTTCGACGCGACCGGCAAGTGCGTCGAGGTCCCCTACGCGAAGAAGATCCCGCCGAAGTCGGACGTGCCCTGCTGGCCCGTCACCGAGGTCAACGGCCTCGTCATGGTGTGGCACGACATCGACAAGGCCGCGCCGTCGTGGACGATCCCCGAGGTGCCCGAGTCCAACCAGGAGGAGTGGACCCCCTACTGGCGGCAGCGCTGGCAGCTTCGCACGCACAACCAGGAGATGGCCGAGAACGTCGTCGACACGGCGCATTTCAAGTTCGTGCACGGCATGAAGATCAAGCCCGAGCCGCACATCGTCGAGTCGAATTCGCCGCACCTGCGCATGGTCACCAAGACGATCGTCGAGACGCCGTCGGGCGACGTCGGCGGCGAGCTCGCGGTCGACTGCCTCGGCTTCGGCTTCTCGACCAGCCGCTTCACGGGCCTCGTGCGCACCACCGTCGTCGCGTCGGTCACGCCGATCGACGACGAGATGGTCGACGTGCGCTTCTCGTTCGCGGTGCACAAGGAGCACGGCGCCGACATCGCGCGCGGCATCGGCAAGGCGTTCACCAAGGAGATCGCCCGTCAGCTCGAGGAGGACAAGCCGATCTGGGAGAACAAGATCTACCTCCCCCGCCCGCTGCTCTGCGACGGCGACGGCCCCATCGCCGTCTTCCGCAAGTGGTGCCGCACGTTCTACCCCGACTGGTACGTGGAGCAGGCGCAGCGCGAGTTCGACGCTTCGCGCGCCGCGGGCGCGGGGGTGTCGCAGTGAGCGCCCCGGTGCACGGCACGCCGCCGACGATCGACGTCCTCAACGGCCGCTTCTACGACGACCCGTGGGCCGCGTACGCGTGGCTGCGCGCGAACGACCCGCTGCACTGGGACGAGAAGGGCCAGATCTGGGTCGTCTCGCGCCACGCCGACGTGACGCACGTCTCGTGCAACCCCGAGCTCTACTGCTCGCGCCACGGCGTGCGCCCCAACACCGACGCGCCCATGTCCATCGTGTCGATGGACGACCCCGAGCACACGCGTCAGCGCAAGCTCATCACGCGCGGCTTCACGCCGCGGCAGGTCAAGCGCCTCGAGCCGCACATCCGCGACATCACCAACGCGATCATCGACGAGATCAAGACGCGCGGCGAGATCGACTTCGTCGAGGACTTCGCCATCCACCTCCCGCTCATCGTCATCGCCGAGCTCATCGGGCTCGACCCCGCCATCCGGTCGCAGCTCTACCACTGGAGCGACGCGATGATGGGCGGCGACGGCCACACCGACACCGAGGACCCGGCGCTCGCCGCCGCGACCGAGGCGTTCCTCGAGTACGTCGGCTACCTCATGCCGATCATCGAGGAGCGCCGCGAGGTGCCCCGCGAGGACCTCATCTCGATCCTCACCGGCGCCTTCGACGAGGGCGTGCTCGACGGCGGCGACAACGCGGTCAAGGGGCAGGACGAGCTCACCAGCGACGAGCTGCTCATGTTCCTCTGCGTGCTCGTCGTCGCCGGCAACGAGACGACCCGCAACGCGATCACCGGCGGGCTCAAGGCGTTCAGCGAGTTCCCGGGCGAGAAGCAGCGGCTCATCGACCACCCCGAGCTCGGCGAGCTCGCCGTCGACGAGATCGTGCGCTTCGTCTCGCCGGTCATCAGCTTCTCGCGCACCATCACGCGCGACCACGAGTGGCACGGCAAGCAGCTCAAGGAGGGCCAGAAGATCCTCATGCTGTACGCATCGGCCAACCGCGACGAGCGCGTGTTCCAGGACCCGGACACCTTCCGCATCGATCGCGACCCCAACCCCCACCTCGCGTTCGGCATCGGGCCGCACTTCTGCGTGGGCGCCAACCTCGCGCGCCTCGAGCTGCAGGTCGTCTTCGAGGAGCTCTTCCGCCGCCTGCGCGACATCCACGTGCGCGAGGGGGCGACGCTCGACCGCCACGACAACGCGCTCGTGCTCGCGATCAAGCACCTGCCGGCCGTCTTCACCCCCATCGCCTGAGCAGCGCCCGTCGGCGTCGGCCGCGCCTCGCCGCGGTTGACGCCGATGCTCATGGGCGTATTCTCAGTCGTATGGTCAAGAACTATCCGGCGACGCGCTGGGCCCTCGTCGGCCTGGGGCTCGCCGCGGGCTGCCGCTCGACCCCGGCGACGGGGCGCGAGCCGCGCCAGGGCATCGTCGAGCTCGACCAGCGCGCGCTCGGCTTCGAGCTGCCCGGGCGCGTGCGCTCGGTCGCGGTCACGCGCGGCGCCGCGGTGGCCGCCGAC
>CAITLX010000797.1 GCA_903893335.1 uncultured delta proteobacterium
GTGACCGCGAAGGAGGCCGTCGACTACGCCCGCAAGGCGCTGATGGTGCTGCCGACCGGCCGCGCGCAGACCCCGCAGCTCGTCGGCGACCAGCCGCTGCAATCGCTCGCGAGGAGCGCGACCGAGCGTGGCCCCAACCTCGCGGCCATCGTCGTCTCCGCGACGCCGAGCCCGAACGCGCCCCCCGCCGCCACGGCCGCCCCGGCTCCCGCCGCTGCGCCGCCCCCCGTCGAGGCGAAGCCTGCGACCGAGGCCAAGCGCGCACCGGCAGCTCCCGCTGCGATGGTCCGCATCCCGGCGGGCACGTACAAGATCGGGGAGTGACGCGCGGCGCAGGCTGCCCCACAAGCCGCGCCCCAAGCACGGGCCGAAGCCCACGCGTCCACCCGCACCGCTGGGCGCACCGGGGGCGAGGCCGTACACCTCGCCAGCAGATTGACCGTCAATTTGCTGGCGTGGTAGACAGGGGCGTGTACCGGCGCCTGCTCGTCCCTCCGCCGCGCACGTTCTTCCTCTTCGGGCCGCGCGGCACCGGCAAGTCCACGTGGCTGCGCGAGGCGCTGCCCGACGCGCTGTTCGTCGACCTCCTGCGCGACGACGTGCTCTGGCCGCTGGCGCGCGATCCCGGCGCGCTCACGCGGCGCGTCGAGGCCGAGCCCGCGGGCCGCTGGATCGTGCTCGACGAGGTGCAGCGGCTGCCGGCGCTGCTGCGCGAGGTGCACGACCTCATCGCGCGCCGAGGCAAGCGGCACCCGTTCGCGCTCACCGGCTCGAGCGCGCGCACGCTGCGCCGCGGCGAGGGCGATCTCCTCGCGGGTCGCGCGCTCTCGCTCACGTTCTTCCCGCTCACGCTCGCCGAGCTCGCGGGCGCCGAGCGCACGCGCGTCGACTCGCTGCTCGCACACGGGATGCTGCCCGGGGTGCGGAGCGAGCCCGACGCCGCCCTGCGCGTGCGGCTGCTCGAGTCGTACGTCGAGACGTACCTGACGCAGGAGATCCGGCTCGAGGCCGTGGTTCGGCGGCTCGACTCGTTCGTGCGGTTCCTCGAGGTCGCCGCGCTGGCGAACGCGCAGGTCGTGAACACCTCCGGGCTCGCGCGCGACGCGGGCGTGGCGCGGCCCACGGTGCAGGGCTTCTTCGAGGTTCTCGTCGACACGCTCGTCGGCACGTGGCTGCCCGCGTGGCGCCGCCGCGCCAAGGTGAAGGAGGTCGCGCACCCGAAGTTCTACTTCTTCGACCCGGGCGTGGTGCGCGCGCTGGCGGGCCGCGCGCGCGAGCCCATCGACGACGTCGAGCGCGGCCACCTGCTCGAGACGCTCGTCCTCGGCGAGCTGCGCGCCTTCCTGGTGCGGGCCGACGTCGGCGGCGCGCTGTCGTACTGGCGCACGCCGAGCGGCTCGGAGGTCGACTTCGTGTGGTCGCGCGGCCCGCGGGCCGTGGGCATCGAGGTGAAGGCCACGCGCCGCTACCGCACGGCCGACGGTGCGACCCTCGCGCGCCTGGTCGCCGAGGGCGTGCTGCAGAAGGGCGCCGTCGTCTACCTGGGCGCCGAGCCCCAGCGCGACGGCGCCATCGAGGTGGTGCCGCTGTCGCACCTGCCCGAGAGGTTGCCGGGTTTGATCGGGTGAGGGGGCTGGCTGGCCTACCGCGCCGCCACGCCCCACTCGACGATGAACGACTCGGGGGCGCCGACGCCTGCGCCGAGCACGAGCCTCGGGTGCTGCTCGCGCCCGTCCTGCAGGGCGTCGCGCGCGACGCGCGGCGTGACCCAGTCGGATAGTTCCTTCAGGGTGATCTGCACGTCACCATTCGCGTCGGCTTGCGGGGCGCCCCCCCCCGGCTGGCAGCTACCCGCTACTGGGCGACCTCGCAACCGTTGGCGCTGATGCCATCGACGTCCGCATGGCCCGGGCTGCACGCCGCGATGATGCACGCACCGCTGCACA
>CAITLX010000798.1 GCA_903893335.1 uncultured delta proteobacterium
AGCCCTCGGCGCTCTTCCTCGCCGAGCGCCCCGCGGGGGCCGCGGGCTCGGTCGTGGCGGCCACGGCCGAGGGGGCGCGCCCGCTGCTCGTCGAGGTGCAGGCGCTCGTGGGCGCGCCGGGTGCGGCGAGCCCGCGCCGGAGCGCCACCGGGGTCGATGGCACGCGCCTGGCGATGATCCTCGCGGTGCTCGCGCGGCGCGCGGGCGTCGAGGTCTCGTCGTGCGACGTGTTCGTCAACGTCGCGGGGGGCATGCGCGTCGACGAGCCCGCGGTCGACCTCCCCATCGCCCTCGCGGTCGCCTCGGCGTTTCGCGGACGGCCGGTCGACGGCGACGCCGTCGCGTTCGGCGAGATCGGCCTCGCAGGCGAGATCCGCGGCGTCGCGCGCGCGGCGGTTCGCCTCGCCGAGGCCCGGACGATGGGCTTCGGCCGCGTGGTGATGCCCGGCACGAGCGCCGAGCGCCTCTCGGACGTCGAGCGCGAGGGCGTCGAGGTCCTGCCCGTACGCACCCTCGAGGCGGCGCTCGACGCGCTGCTCGGTTGACGCGACGCGTTGGGACGCGGTTGGGACTCCCGTATCGGACCTAAGGAGTGCCTCTCCGGGGCGAGTTCGGTTACTTAAGCAGGCCTGGGGGGCCCGAAAGCCCAACGTGTCGTCGCTCCTCTCACGTCGTTCCTGGTTGACCGCGGTCGCGCTGAGCGCGGTGGCAAGCGGCGCCCGTGCGGACGACGTCGCGGCGGTGGTCGACGCGCTCGTCTCGAGCACCGATTTTCGCGTCCGCGCCGCTGCCGCCCTGGCGCTCGGCAAAGCGAGGGCCGCCGTCGCGCTCGATCCGCTGGTGCACGCGCTCGACGACGACCACCCGACGGTGCGCGTGGCCACCGCGATCGCGATCGGGAGGCTCGGCGCGGCTGCGTCGGCCGCGCTCCCCGCGCTCCGGCGTCACCACGCGGTCGAGGAGGTCGGGTCCGTGCGCGCCGCCATCGCGCAGGCGATCGACGACATCGGGGCGGCGGCCGCGATGCCCGGCGACTCGCTCCGGTCGGTCGCGGTGGTGCAGGTCGGCTCGCTGCGCGTCCGAGGCGAGCACGGCGAGCACGTCGCTGCGGCGCTGCGCGCCGCGACGCGGGCGAAGCTGGGCGCGCTCGCCGGCGTCGATCTGCTCGGCGAGGGCATCGACGTCGTCGCCGAAGGGCGCCTGCGCCGCACGCGCGCGTTGCTCATCGACGGAAGCGTCGAGAGGCTCGAGCGCACCGTCGAGGCGCGCGGCGTGCGCGTCCTCGCGCGCGTCGAGTTCATCGTCCGGCGGGTGCCCGAGCACGCGCTGCACGGCGGCGGCAGCGGCGAGGCCGACGCCATCGACCTCGACCTCCTGGTGCCCGACGTAGCCCGCGAGGCGTCGCTCGAGACGCGGGCGATCTGGCGCGCGGTCGATGGCGCCGCGACGGCGACCGCGCCGGTGCTGCGCTCCGCGGTGGGCCTCGATCGCGCCCCGCGCGAGCCCGTCGTCCTCGCGCGCCGCCGCTGAGCGCGCCCGCCTCGCGAGAGGCTGGGGTAGGGTAGGCGCCCGTGAGCGCACCGAGCGTACTGTTCGTCTCGAAGCCGATCGTGCCGCCGTTCCACGACGGCGCGAAATGCCTCGTGCGCGACGTCGCGACCCGGCTGCCGGCGTGCGGCGTGGCGCCCACGGTGCTGGGCACGCACGACGCGCCCCCGCTCGGCGCCGGCGTCACGATCGATCGCGTGCACCCGCGCGCCGGCGGGTTCGCGCCGGGCCTCGCCGAGAACGCGCGCGTGTTCGCGCGCCTCACGCGGGGGGCGCGCGCGGACGTGTGGCACTTCGTGTTCGCGCCCAACCCGCTCTCGAGCGGCGCCGCGAGGGCCGCGCGGCTGCTGCGCCCGACGCCGACGGTGCAGACGGTCGCGTCCGCGCCGCGCTCGTTCGAGCGGGTCGGGCGCCTGCTGTTCGGCGACCGCGTCGTGACCACCTCGGCGTGGACGCGCGAGCGGCTCGTCGGGGCCGGCGCCGACGCCGCGCGCGTGTCGGTCGTGGCGCCGACGGTGGCGCCCCTGCCGGCGTTCTCGCAGGGAGACCTCGACCGCGCCCGGCGCGACGCGGGGGTCGAGCACCACGGCCCGCTCGTGCTCTACCCGGGCGACGTCGAGATGTCGTGCGGCGCGCGCGTGGTGGCCGGCGCGGTGCCGCGCATCCTCGCCGCGTTGCCCGACGCCGTCGTCGTCTTCGCGTGCCGCAAGAAGACGCCGCGCGCGCACGAGGCCGAGCAGGCGCTCCGCGCCGCGCTCGCGCCGCACGGCGAGCGGGTGCGCTTCGTCGGCGAGGTGCGCGATCTGGTGCCGCTGATCGCGGCCTCGTCGGTGGTCGCGTTCCCGGTCGACGACCTCTACGGCAAGGTCGATCTCCCCATCGCGCTGCTCGAGGCGATGGCGCTCGGCGTGCCGCTGGTGACGCTCGCCGGCGGGCCGCTCGGCGAGCTTGGCGCCAGCGTCGAGCTGGCCACCCCCGACGCCGACCGGCTCGCGGACGCCTGCGTCTCGCTCGTGCGCGATCGCGATCGGCACGCGGAGCTGGCGGCCCGAGGGCGCGAGGCGGTCGCCCGCCGACACCGCCCCGAGGTCGCCGCCGCTGCGTACGCGGAGCTCTACCGCGCGCTGCTCGCGCGCTGACGCACGCGGCGGCTTCACGAGACGTCGCCCGCGCGCTGGGCGTACGATGCCAGGTCCATGATCTGCAATCGACCGCTTCGCCGCGCGCTCGCGTGCGCACCGCTCCTCTTGGCTCCGTTCGCAGCCGCGTGCTCGAGCACCGACGAGGCCGCGGCGCCCGCCGCGGACGCGGGCACCTCGTCCGACGCCGACGTCGAGGCTGCGCCCTCGTGCTCCGACCTCGTGCTCGAGGGCACCGGGAGCCCGGACGGGCACGCCGACCCGCTCGGCGCGCGGGCCGCGGGCCAGGCGCGCGCCGGGCGCATCCACGACGCGGCGCAGATCGTCCAGCCGGACGACGCGCGGCAGCGCGTGCGCGTCGGCGACTTCCTGCTCGCCAACGACAAGCTCGCCGTCTACGTCGAGGACCGCGGCCTGTCGGACGGCTACGCGCGCTTCGGCGGCGAGCTGCTCTCCATCGACAAGGTCGGCGACGACGGGCGGCCGCTCGGCCTGTCGCACTACGGCGAGACGCTCGTCGCGCTCTCGACCGAGATGATCCACCCGAGCTCGATCACCGTCACCCACGACGGCTCGGACGGCCAGGCGGCGAGCGTGCGCGTCGTCGGGCCGCTCGAGAGCGTGCCGTTCTTCGGCTCGCTCAAGGCGTTCTTCCCCCGCACCTACGGGCTCGACGCCGCGTACGACTACGTCCTCGAGCCGCACGCCGAGAAGGTGCTCGTGCGCCTGTCGGTGCTCAACCGCGGCGCGGAGGCGATCGAGATCGGGCGCACCGCCGACCACACCTCCGACGAGATGCACGGCTTCTTCCAGTACTCGCGCCAGCAGATGTGGACGACGGCCAACGGTTACGCCGAGCCCTCGGGGGACGTGCCGTGGGTCGGCTTCGACGGCGGCGAGTGGGGCTTCGCCTGGCGGAAGCCCGCAGCGACGCTCGAGTACGGGCTCACCGTCAGCGGCTTCGCCTATTTTCTCGGCAAGGGCTTCACGATCGCGCCCTGCTCGGTCACCACCGTGGACCACGCCGAGGTCATCGCGGGCGGCCCCTGGCTCGACGGGCTGCGCGAGGCCATCCGGCGCACCGACGGCGACACGTCGTGGCGCACGATCACGGGCGCGGTGCACGACGCCTCGGGCGCACCGGTCGCGGGGGCGTGGGTGCACGAGCTCGCGACCGACGGCACCTACCTCAGCCGCACCAGGAGCGACGCGCAGGGAGCCTTCTCGCTCCACGCGCCCCCCGGCGCGGTGCGGCTCGTCGCGCGCGAGCGTGGGTGGCCCGTCGACGACGGCGTCACCGTGGCTGCGGGCGTGGGCACGGCCGCGATCACGCTGGGCGCGCCCGGCTTCGTGCACGTGCAGGCGAAGGACGCGCTCGACGGCACGCCGCTGCCGGTGCGCGTGCAGGTCATCGCCGACACGCCCGCGCCGCCGACGCCGGACGCCTTCGGCGACGAGGACGAGGACGACGGACGCCTGCACCAGGAGTTCGCCGTCACGGGCGACGTCACGCTCCCCGTGCCCCCCGGCGGTCACACCGTCGTCGTGAGCCGCGGCTACGAGTGGGAGCTTCACCAGGAGACGGTGCACGTCGCCGCAGGCGAGACGGCCGAGGTGCGCGCGTCGCTCGAGCACAGCGTCGACTCGACGGGCGTGCTCTGCGCCGACTTTCACATCCACTCCTTCTTCTCGGCCGATTCGAGCGACCCGGTGGAGCACAAGGTCAAGGGGGCCATCGCCGATGGGCTCGACCTGCCGGTGTCGAGCGAGCACGAGTGGGTCATCGACTTCCAGCCGACCGTCGAGAAGCTCGGCCTCACCAAGTGGGCGCGCGGCTTCTCGTCCGAGGAGCTGACGACGTTCGCCTGGGGGCATTTCGGCGTGGTGCCGCTGACGCCGCACGAGGACCGCGTCAACGCCGGCGCCGTCGAGTGGATCGGCAAGAACCCGCCCGAGGTCTTCGCGACCGTCCACGCCCTGCCCGAGAACCCGGCGCTGATCGTCAACCACCCGAGCGGCGGCAGCTTCGCCGCCTACTTCAGCGCGGCTGGCTTCACGCGCGCGACGGCCACCGGCACCGCAGGACTGTGGAGCGACGCGTTCGACGCGATCGAGGTCTTCAACAGCTCGAGCTTCGAGCAGAACCGCAAGGCGTCCGTCGCAGACTGGTTCTCGCTGCTCGAGCACGACCGCGTCGTGTGGGCGGTCGGCAGCTCCGACAGCCACCAGATCCGGAGCACGCCGGTCGGCTACCCGCGCACCTGCCTCGAGATGGGGCACGACGACCTGACGCGCGTCACCGGCGCCGACCTGCGCGACACGATCAAGTCGGGCCGCGCCACGGTGAGCGGCGGGCTGCTGCTGTCGGTCGTGGGGCCCGGCGGTGAGCGACCGGGGCAGACGGTCGTCGCGCCGAGCGGCGAGGCGATCTTCAGCGTGACGGTGCAGGCGCCGAGCTGGGTGGACGCGCAGACGCTCGAGACGATCGTGAACGGCAAGACGGTGTCGACCGAGCCGCTCGTCGCCGTCGGGACGGGCGTCGGCAAGCGCTTCGTGCAGCAGGTGACGGTGCCGGTCGATGCGCTGCGCGCGACGAGCTGGGTCGTGTTCCACGCGAAGGGTGCGGCCGATCTGTCGCCGCTTCACCCGGGGAAGCTGCCGTTCGCGATGTCGAATCCGATCTTCGTCACAGGGGGGTGACGCTGCGCTGGCCTCTGTTTGCCCCGGCGGGGCGGCTTGGGGATCGGCTGCGCCGGGGCTGATCTATTTCAATAGGCGGGGCGGCTCAGGCCGCGCCCCGCCACCCCACGGCCCCCAAGGAGGGCGCGCCGCCCTCCTTGGGAATCCTCCTCGCGCAGAACCGCGTGCACGCACGCTGGCGTTCGACCCGCCACCCGAGATCACCC
>CAITLX010000799.1 GCA_903893335.1 uncultured delta proteobacterium
AGGTGGCGCTTGGGGCTTCCGTCCGAGCGCTCGGAGGCGGCGCCCCCGGCGACGAGCTGCGCGATCTGCGCGCGGCACGAGCCGCAGTCGCTGCCGGCGCCGCACGCGCGCGTCACGGCGTCGACCGACGTCGCGCCGTCGGCGACGAGCGCCTCGATGCGGCTCGAGCTGATGCCCAGGCAGGAACAGACGATCATCGGCAAGGGGTGCGGGCGCCTAGGCCCGACCTCGTCAAGGTAGCATCCTGATAATGGTTATCAAGTGCGACGCGCGAAGGCGGGGCGAGCCCGCTTCCGGCGGGGCCGAGACTCAGTGCGAATCGCGGTAGTAGGCGCCGCCGACGCCGACGAACCAGACCTGGTGGGGCTCGGTGGAGCTCGCGTCGTACGCCGCGGACTCGGTGGTGCAGCCCGTGACGGTGCCGCTCTGGGAGCGATCGATGTGGCGCAGCGACGCCATCGCGACCGACGCGAAGGGGGAGATGAGGAACGACTCGCCGACGGGGATGTGCACGCCGCCGCCGACGCGCACCCCGGCGTTGCTCTTGCCCGTGATGGTCTGGGTGCAGCTCCCGACGCCGGGGGCCGAGGCCGTCTCGGTGAGCTTGATCTGCTCGCCGAAGAGCGCCGCCTCGCCGAAGAAGCCGATGCGCCCGGGGCCCTGCCAGGTGGCGAGCTGAGCGCCCGCACCGAACGCGTCGCGCGTCGCGGTGAAGTCGTCGGTGACGCCCGGCGTCTCGACGAAGCTGCTGCCCTTGCCGAGGACGTCGTGCTCGAAGAAGCCGAACAGCGCGAAGTGCTCGAACGCGCGCAGGCCGAGGTCGATCTCGCCGCCGCCGCCTGACTTCACGATCGTCGTGAGGTCGTCGCTCGGGCTCCCCTCGAACGAGCCGGTCTTGCCCGCGGGCACCGCGGCGCCGAGCCGCAGCCCCGCGAAGAAGCCGTAGCGCGCGGGGCCGACGGCTGCAGGGGGCGGCGTCGGCTCGGCAGCGGCCTCGGCGGGAGGGGGCGGTTGGGCGGGGGCCGGCGCGGCCGTGGACGCTGCGGGGGCGGCGGTCGGCGCGGGCGCGATGGCGACCGCGGCCACGGGCTGGAGCGTGAGGCGCGCGGTGCGGTGCGCGCTCGGCTCGAGCTTCACGCGCGCGGTGGCGGACGTGTAGCCCGGCGCGGAGGCCTCGAGCGAGTGCTCGCCTGGGTTGGTGGGGCGCTCGACGCCGATGAGCGCGAGCGGCAGCGCCACGCCGTCGAGCGTCACGCGCAGATCGCGCACGCTCGCAGGCGTGACCTCGACGACGAGGCCCGGCACGCGCGGCTCGAGCGCGGCGAGCGCGTTCTCGCCCTTCTCCTGCGCGCGCCGGAACGCCGCCTGGTCGCTCGCCGGGCGACGTGCGAGCGCGCGGTAGGTCTCGGCGGCCTCGACGAGCTGACCGAGCGCGGCCTGCTCCTCGGCGATGAGCAGCAGGTGCGTCGGCGCGTCGAACAGCGCCTGCGCGCGTCGCAAGCGCTCGAGCGCCTCGGCGTGGCGCCCCGCGCCTTGCAGCCGGATGCCCTCCTCGGCGAGCGACCGGGCGGCTGCCCGGTCGGCGTCGGACTGAGCGAACGAGGGGCGCGCGGCGAGCGCGCACGCGAGCAGCAAGGAGGCGGCGGTGGCCGCGCGCAGAGGTCGTCGGGTCATGTCGGGCGTCCTGGTCGCAGGGTTCGAAGCGTGTCGCGCGTCGGTTCGCCGAGCTTGGCGCGTGCCGGGCGCCTAGTAGCCGAGGTCCACCTTCTTCGACGCGGGCCTGGGTGCGGGAGGGGGCACGGCGGGGGCGACCGGCCGCGTCGGCGGGTGGGCGGCCGTGGCGCGCGGCGCGAGCGGACGCGCGGGGGGCGCAGCCCCATGCGGCGCGGTGGGGGCGGGGGCGGCG
>CAITLX010000800.1 GCA_903893335.1 uncultured delta proteobacterium
CGCGCGCGCGCGACACGGTGCGCGCGCTGTGCGACGCGGTCGATCTGCCGTCGCTCAAGGCGCGCGTGCTGGTCGAGGACGTCGCGAGCGGGCGCGGCTTCTTCGGCGCCGAGGGGTTCCTGCCCGCGTACTACCCGCTCGAGCCGCTCGCCTCCTACCTCCCCGACGACGCGCTCGTCTTGCTCGACGACCCGCCCGCGCTCACGCGCGCGGTGCGCGACGAGCTCGGCCGCGCGATCGCGGGGCACGCCGAGCGCGGGCGCGAGCCGCACTTCTTCCCCGAGACGCTCTTCACCGACGAGGCCGATCTGGTCGCGTGGCTCGACCGGCGCCGCGTGCTCGCGCTGCACCGCGCGACGGTGGGGGGCGCCGCGCCCGCCGACACGCTCGAGCGCTTCGAGTCGGCGCCCGAGGAGACGCCCACGCTCGCGGCGCGCGACCAGACCGACCTCGACCGCGCGATCGCGCAGGCGCGCGTGTCGCGCGGCAAGCAGGCGGCGCTCGACCCGCTGCTCGAGCGGCTCGCGGCGTGGAGCGAGGCGGGGCTCTCGGTGTTCGTCGCGGCGCGCGCGCAGACGCAGGTCGAGCGGCTCGTCGCGCTGCTGCGCCACCGCGGCGTCGCGTGCGAGGGGGACGTCGGGCCGTTCGACCCCGCGCGCCTCGACCACCCCCCGGCGCAGCCCGAGCTTCGCATCGCCACCGGGCCGCTCGCGCGCGGCGTGGTCGCGCCCGGCGAGGGCGTCGTGCTCGTCACCGAGGAGGAGATCTTCGGCCGCCGCGCGCACCGCACCTCGCGCGGGGGCGACGGCAAGAGCAAGCGCCCCTTCGTCGAGGACCTGCGCGCGCTGTCGGTCGGCGACCACGTCATCCACACCGAGCACGGCATCGGGCGCTACCTCGGCCTCCTGCACCGCGACATCGGCGGCCACACCGTCGACCTCATCGCGGTCGAGTACGGCGGCGGCGACAAGCTCTACCTCCCCGTCTACCGCCTCAACCAGATCCAGAAGTGGTCGGGGGGCGAGGCCGCGCCCAAGCTCGATCGGCTCGGCGGGCAGACCTTCACGCGCACCAAGCAGCGCGTCGAGAAGCAGGTCCGGCAGATGGCCGACGAGCTGCTGCGCCTCTACGCCGAGCGCCAGGCGGTGCCGGGCGTCGCGCTCGGTCCGCCCGACGACGACTACGCGGCGTTCGAGGCGACCTTCCCGTTCGACGAGACGCCCGACCAGGCGCGCGCCATCGGCGAGGTGCTCGCCGACCTCGAGAAGCCGCGCCCGATGGACCGGCTGGTGTGCGGCGACGTCGGCTTCGGCAAGACCGAGGTCGCCATGCGCGCGGCCTTCCGCGTGGCGTCGTCGGGGCGACAGGTCGCCGTGCTCTGCCCCACCACCGTGCTCGCGCAGCAGCACTACTTCTCGTTCGAGGCGCGCCTGCGCGGCTACCCGATGCGCGTCGGCTGCCTCTCGCGCTTCCAGACGAAGGAGGAGCAGGCCGAGACGGTGCGCGGGCTGAAGGAGGGGCAGGTCGACATCGTCGTCGGCACGCACCGCCTGCTGTCGAAGGACGTCTTCTTCAAGGACCTCGGCCTGCTCGTCGTCGATGAGGAGCAGCGCTTCGGCGTCACGCACAAGGAGCGCATCAAGCAGCTCAAGGCCTCGGTCGACGTGCTGACGCTCAGCGCGACGCCGATCCCGCGCACGCTGCAGATGGCCGTCGGCGGGATGCGCGACATGTCGCTCATCACGACCGCGCCCGTCGATCGCCGCGCCATCCGCACGATCGTGACGCGCTGGGACGACGCGGTGGTGCGCGAGGCGCTGCGGCGCGAGCTCGGCCGCGGCGGGCAGGTGTTCTACGTCTACAACCGCGTCGAGGGGCTGTACGAGCGCGCCGCGCGCTTGCAGCAGCTCGTGCCCGAGGCGCGCATCGCGGTCGCGCACGGGCAGATGGGCGAGGGCGCGCTCGAGCAGACGATGGTCGACTTCATCGAGGGGCGCTTCGACGTGCTCTGCACGACGGCCATCATCGAGAGCGGCCTCGACATCGCGCGCGCCAACACCATCGTCATCGACCGCGCCGACCTCTTCGGCCTCGCGCAGCTCTACCAGCTGCGCGGGCGCGTCGGCCGCTCCAAGGAGCGCGCGTACTGCTACCTCGTCGTGCCGCCGCCGAGCGCGATGACCGACGACGCGCGCGCGCGCATCGAGGCGCTCGAGCGCCACACCGACCTCGGCTCGGGCTTCCAGATCGCCTCGCTCGACCTCGAGCTGCGCGGCGCCGGCGAGCTGCTCGGCGCCGAGCAGAGCGGGAGCATGGCAGCGGTCGGCTTCGAGCTCTTCTGCCAGATGCTCGAGGAGGCGGTGCACACGCTGCGCGGCGAGGTCGTCGTGCACGAGGTCGAGCCCGAGCTGTCGTTCGACGTCGAGGCGCTGCTGCCCGAGGGGTACGTGTCCGACGTCGGCGTGCGCCTCAACCTCTACAAGCGGCTCGCGGGCGCGAGCGACGAGCAGGAGGTCGCCGATCTGGCCGCCGAGATGGAGGACCGCTTCGGGCCGCCCCCGGCCGAGGCCCTGCGCTACGTGCACCTGATGCGGCTCAAGACCGAGCTTCGCCGCCTGCGCGTGCTCGGCTGCGAGGCGAGCGCCAAGCACGTCACGCTGCACCTGCGCGCCGACGCGCCGCTCGACGGCCAGAAGCTCGCCGCCCTCGTCGGCAAGAAGGGCTCGCCCTACAAGCTGACGCCCGACATGCGCCTCGCGCGCCGCATGACCGAGCACGACACCGAGGTGCGCGACGGGCTCGACGCCACCGAGAAGGTGATGGCGGAGCTTGCTGGGATCACGCTGCGCTGAGGCCATTTCCCCTGCGGGGGGGGAGCGCGGCGCTTGCCTCTGTTTACCCGGCGGGGCGGGTGACGCTGCGCTGGCCCTTTCTTTACCCGGCGGGGCGGCTCA
>CAITLX010000801.1 GCA_903893335.1 uncultured delta proteobacterium
CGAACTGCCCGAAGACGTAGCCGCCGAAGCCGGCGAGCGGGTAGGCCGTCTTGCCCGCGACGTCGATGACCGTGACGTCGAGCCCGTCGGCGTACGGCACGCCCTCGCGCGTCGCGCGGTCGCGCGTCTGGTGGCGGCGCACGCCGTAGAGGCCGGCCTGGTGGGCGTCCTTCTCGTACTGGAGCACGAGCACGCCCTGGTAGGCGTGGTCGCCGTCGACGAGCTTCGCCTGATCGTCGCGGAACACGAGATCGCCCGCGACCGCGACCGCGAAGGGCGACTCCTTGCCGAGCGGCTTGGTCGCGAACAGCACGCGCTCGCTGAGATCGCCGCGGCGGTAGTCGCCGAAGAGCGACGCGTGGTCGCCGTCGTTGGCGACGAGGCCCATGCCCCAGTGCGAGCCCTGCTGGCCGGCCTTGAGGTTGCCGATGGGCGTGTGCGCCTCGGCATACAGCCACCGCGGCTCGACGCCGAAGGGCATGCGCTCGTCGAGGGGCACGTCGGCGGCGCCGACCCCGTGCGTCACGTCGCCCACGCTCATGCCGCGCGGGACGTCCATCTGCCCGACGACCTCGAGCCAGTCGCCGAACTGCACGCGAGGCGTGACGCGGAACCACTGGTAGAGGTACTTCGACTGGCCGAGCGAGGTGCCCTCGACGCCGCTCTTGCTCGGCTCGAGCGGGAGGTCGCTCTGCGCGGTGCCTCGCAGTTGAAGCTCTCCGTGCACCAGCACGCGGTAGACGCCGGCCTCGGCCTCGGCCACCGGCGTGCGGCCGTCGTCGAGCACGAGTCGCTCGATGAAGCCGGTCTTCGGCGCGGGCGCGGGCGCAACCGGCGCTGCGACCGCCTTCGGAGCGGCGACCGGCGCGGGAGCGACCTGCGGCGCTGGCGCTGCCACGGGCGCTGGCGCGGCGATCGGCGCGGGCGTCGCCGAGGGAGCCTCGGTGGCGGGCGCTTCGGCGGGTTGTGCGACGGCGGGCGCTGCGAGCAGCGCGAGTGGGGAGAGCACGCCGAGGCCGACGAGAGCCGAGCGCGCGAGGCTGGGACCGTGCATGGGTGGACGGAGCCTACACCAGCACGCGCCGCCGCTCGCTCGTCTCGTGAGCGTCCGCCCCCCGGAGGGGCGCGGCCCGGCCCCACGACCGATCGACGCGGGCGACGGCGCACCCATTCGCGCCGGCGATGCTAGGTATTGCGCTCGCCATGCGCCTCCCCTCCTCGCTCCTCTCCTTGTTCTCCGCATTCGCGCTCGTCGCCGCCTCGCGCTCCGCGTCGGCCGACGCGGCCCCGATGAACGTCGTGGTCATCACCATCGACAGCCTCCGCGCCGACATGCCCTGGGCGGGCTACCCGCGCGACATCGCGCCGCGACTGACCGAGATCGAGAAGCGCAGCGTGAGCTACACGCGCGCGTATGCGCTCTCGTCGTTCACCTCGAAGAGCGTCGGGGGGCTGCTCGCGGGCCAGTACCCGTCGAGCCTCGACCGCGACGGCGACTTCTTCACGCGCTACTTCCCGCCCAACGTGATGCTCGGCGAGCGCCTGCACGACGCCGGCGTGCGCGCGCTCGCGGGGCACGCGCACATGTACCTCGACAAGGGGCACGGCTTCGAGCAGGGCTTCGACGCGTGGCGCGTCGTGCCGGGCATCACGTTCGACTACAACAAGGACCCCTGGGTCACGAGCCAGAAGCTGACGCCGCTCGCCGTCGAGATGCTGACCGACGCCGCGTCGCACGACGGGCCGTTCTTCGCGTGGTTTCACTACATGGACCCGCACGACGTCTACCAGCCGCACCCCGAGGGGCCGGCGTACGGCGGTCGCGCGCGCGATCTGTACGACGGCGAGGTGCGCTTCACCGACGCGTGGGTCGGCAAGCTCGTCGACTTCATCGAGGCGCAGCCCTGGGGCAAGCACACGGCGATCGTCATCAGCGCCGACCACGGCGAGGCGTTCGGCGACCACCACGAGTGGCGGCACGCCTTCGAGCTGTACGACGAGCTCGTGCACGTCCCGCTCATGTTCCTCGTGCCGGGCGTCGCGCCGCGGCGCGTCGAGGTGGCGCGCAGCCACCTCGACCTCGCGCCGACCATCCTCGAGCTCGTCGGCGCGCCTCGGGCCGCCGATCTGCCGGGCACGAGCCTCGCGTCCGAGGTGCTGACGGGCAAGGACGACGCGCCGCGACCGGTGCTGTGCGACCTGCCCGAGGACAGCTTCAACGAGAGGCGGCGCTCGCTGCTCGACGGCTCGATGAAGCTCATCGCGTTCGCCAACGATTTTCGCTACGAGCTCTACGACCTGGAGCACGACCCGGGCGAGAAGCAGGACCTGTGGAAGCAGGACCCGGAGCGCTCGAAGGCGATGGTCGCGCGCTACAAGGCCGAGAGCGCGAAGATCCGCGAGGCGAAGGTGCGCGGCGGCATCGCCAAGCACAAGGACAAGTAGGCGACGGGCACGCGCGGCGAAGCGCTCAGCGCGGACCGCCGAGCACGGCGGGCTCGGCGCGGCGCGTGAGGTAGAAGAAGTCGCGGTACTCGACCTGCCGCACGTACTCGCCGGGCTTCCACGTCGTGCTGGGCACGAGCGCCTCGACGGCGACCTTTTCGCCCCCGCGCTTGCCGTAGAAGAGGAAGCGCGGGAAGGCGAAGTTGACGTCGAGCTGCGCGACGTCGAACGCGCCCGCGGCCGCCATCGCCCGCGCGATCGACGGCGCGGTGAGGCCATCGCCCATGCCGTAGAAGAGCGTGCGCCCGGCGGCGTCGATGCCCAGCGCCGAGCGCCGGATGACCGTCTCGCCGTCGACCGTGGCCCCCAGTTGCGCGTGTGCTCGGCGCCGAGGCCCGCGTGGTGCACGCCCTGCTCGACGAGGCAGGGGGGCGTCTGCCGCCACGCGACGAGCTCGTCGTCGTCGGGCGCGACGACGGGCCACGAGCGGATGCGCACGCGCCCATCGCGGTAGATCGCGACCGTGCACGCCGCCGGCTTGGGCGGGAGCACGACGTTGCCCTCGGCCTTCATGCCCCAGTGCCCGTGGATGGCCTGCCACCCGCCGTTGAAGGCCGCGACGAGCGCCTCGGCGTCGGCCGAGGGCACGAGCCCCGAGCGGCGCGAGCGCGGCACGGCGTCGGAGGCGGGCTCGGCGGTGCCGACGACCTCGTGCAGCGCGACGTGCGCGAGGTCGATCGAGACGACGGCGACGACCGCGTAGTTGCGGTGCGGGTCGGGGTGCACGAGCGCCTTGTGGAAGATCGGCGCGCCGTCGCCCTCGAGCGGCACCGGCACCCAGGTGCCGTCGCCGGGGAGCGCGACCTTGGGGAACGGCGGCGCGAACGGAGGAGGGACGAACGTGATGGCGTCCTGCTCGCGCAGCACGTCGGTGGGCTCTGCCTGTCCGCTCGGCGCCGCCTCGGTCGGCGCGGGGGGCGGAGCCCCTGGAGCGTCCCAGTACGCCTTGGGGGGCGCGTCGCGGTAGCGCCATGCGTCGACGCGATCTTGCAGGCCGTAGGCGACGTCCTCGGCCCACGCGATCGCGCGGGGACCGACGACCGAGCGCGCCGCGTCGGCGAGCGCGGGGCCGAGCGAGGGCACGCGGTGGATGGCGATCCAGAGCCCTCCCGCGCCGACGACTGCCCCGACGGCGAGCCCCGCGACGACGCGCAGCCACACGCCGCTCGTCGCGGTCCGCCTCGACTGCCTCGCCCTCTGCTTGCGCACGAAACTCCACGCGCCGCGGGACGCGGCCGCAGGACGTTCGCACACGAGGCCGCTTCGTCAACTTCGCGGGGGCGAGCCCGTCGTCAGCGCGCGACGCTGGGCGGCGGGACGCGCGCGCTCGCCGACGGAGCCGCGCTCGCCGAGGCCGCCGGAGCGCTCGCCGCCTGGAGCGTCGGCGGCGCGCGTACGATCGTGGGCGCCTGCGTCGCGCGGCCTGCTGCAGACGCGCGTGGCCCCCGATCGACGAGCGGGCCCCGCACACCGACGGACCTGGCAGCGAGCGCCGCGAAGCCGACGAAGGCGACCGCGAGGGTCGCGCTGAATGCCGGTGGCACCCGGAGGCGACGCGCGGCTCGCGCGGCCGGCGCGGGGTTGGTCCACGCGACCGGACCGGGAGGGAGGAGCGACGAGCGGATCGGCGCAGGCACCGGCGGAGCCACCGACGCGGCCGCGAGCCGCAGCGTGGGCCTCGCCAGGCGCGCGGGTTCGTCGTCGGACGCCGGCACGATGAGGTCATCGTCGCCGAGCGCCTGCGCTTCGCCCGCATCATCCTCGATCGTGAGAGCCTGCGCCTCGACCTCGTCCTCCGCGCCGAGCGCTTGCACCTCGACCTCGTCGTCGGCCGTGAGTGCCTGCGCTTCGACCTCATCGTCGGCCGTGAGCGCCTGCGCCTCGACCTCGTCGTCCGCCGTGAGCGCCTGCGCCTCGACCTCGTCGTCCGCCGTGAGCGCATGCGCCTCGACCTCGTCGTCCGCCGTGAGCGCCCGCGCCTCGATCGTCTCGTCGTCACCGAGGACATCGTCGTCCGAGAGCGTGGAGACGACGTCGTCGAGGTCGAGCAGGTCGAGCTCCGCGCCGCCAGCCGCCGCGTCGGCGAGCGCCTCGAGGCTCTCGTGCACCGCCGCGCGCTGCGCCTCGAGCGCCTCTCCGGCCACTTCGTCGACGAAGGCGGCTACGTCCGCCTGCGACGCGACGTGCTCCTCGTCGAGCGCGTCGAGCGCCGCGAGCAGCCGGGTGACCCGCGCGGGCCTCTCGGCGCGCAGTCGAGCGAGGGCGGCCGCGACGGCCTCGCACACCGCGGCCGACGAGCGTTCGACAGGCAGCCCGGGCACCTCGGCGGTGCAGACGGCGTGCGCGACGGCGGACTCGGAGTCGGCGCCGAAGAGCGAGCGCCCCGCGAGCGCCTCCCACACGAGCACGCCGCACGCGAAGACGTCGACCGCGGGGTCGAGGGGCGCGTCGAACATCGCCCCCACCACCTGCTCGGGAGCCTTGTACGCGAGGCGCTCGTGGGCGACGCCCGCTCCCGGGCGACACGCGGCGAGGGCGACGCCGCTGTGCACGAGCCGCGACCTGCCCGCGTAGTCGACCAGCACGTTGGTCGGCGCGACGTCGCCGTGCGGGCACGAACGGGGCGCGGCGTCGTGCAGCGCCGCGACGGCCGCGACGACGTCGCGCGCGACGCGCAGGGCGATGCGCGGAGGGAGCTCCGCACCGCGCGCCAGCGCGAGCGCGCGGAGGCGATCGAGGCGCAAGCCGTCGACCCACGCCGTCGCCACGACGAGGTCCCCGGCGTCGATGAGGGCCTCCTCGGGGTGCACGAAGGCGGCGTGCCGGACGCGGGAGGCGGCGCGAGCCTGCGAGAGGAACGCGGCGCGCACGTCGGCCTCGCGCCCCGCCTCGTGCCGCAGCCGCGTGAGCTCGACCACGCGCGCCCCGGCGACCTCGCCGCGTGCGTGGGCCACGCGACGCTCCACGAGCGTGTCGCTCCCCGTCGGCAACGCCACGTCGTAGCGCCCCGACCGTTTCGGCCACGCGGCCGTTGCCGCCCCTCCCCTCATGGCGATTGTCGCCGAGGTTACCACGCCGGGCACCACCCTGCCGCCCGGGGGCCGGAAGCCCCACCCGGGCGCTTGCGACCGGGCCGAGCCGGCAGTAGCCGAGAGGGACCATGACGCCCCTGCACGAGAACGAAGAGCACGCTCGGCTGCGCGCCGAGGCGCGGAGGTTCGCGCGCACCGAGATCCGCCCGCACGCCGACGCGTGGGAGGAGGACGAGGAGTTCCCGCGCGAGCTGTACGCGCGAGCCGCAGCCGCCGGGCTCATCGGCATCGGGTACCCCGAGGCGTACGGAGGCGGAGGCGGCGACGTGTCGCACGCCATCGCGGCGTCCGAGGAGATGATCCTCGAGGGGACGTCGGTCGGCACCTGCGTCGGCCTCGGCAGCCACGGCATCGCGCTGCCCCCGATCCTCAAGTTCGGCACCGAGGAGCAGAAGCAGCGGTTCGTGCCCCCCGTGCTGCGCGGCGAGAAGATCGCCGCGCTCGCCATCACCGAGCCCGCCGCCGGGAGCGACGTGGCGGGCATCGCCACGCGCGCCGTGCGCGACGGCGACCACTACGTCATCGACGGCAGCAAGACGTTCATCACGTCGGGCACGCGCGCCGACCTCGTCACCGTCGCGGTGCGCACCGGCGGCGCCGGGCACGCTGGCATCTCGATGATCGTGGTCGAACGCGGGACGCCGGGCTTCTCGGTCACGCGCAAGCTGGCCAAGACGGGCTGGTGGGCGTCGGACACCGCCGAGCTCGCGTTCGAGTCGTGCCGCGTGCCGGCGGCCAACCTCATCGGCGAGGAGAACGCGGGCTTCTACGCCATCATGGCGAACTTCGTCACCGAGCGGCTCTACCTCGCGTCCAACTGCTGCGCGATCTCCGAGCTGGCCTACCGCGAGTCGGTGTCGTGGGCGCGCGAGCGGCGCGCGTTCGGCAAGCCCATCGCCGGCTTCCAGGTCACCCGTCACAAGCTCGCCGACATGGCCTCGTCGATCGCTGCGGCGCGCGCGCTGCTCTCGGACGTGGTCGTGCGCTTCCTCGGCGGCGACGCGTCGGCGCCGAAGCTCGCGGCGATGGCGAAGAACGTCGCGACCGACGCGTGCTCGTTCGTGTGCGACCAGGCGGTGCAGATCCACGGCGGCACGGGCTACATGCGCGGCACCGTGGTGGAGCGCCTGTTCCGCGACGCGCGGCTCTACCCCATCGGCGGCGGCACGCGCGAGATCATGAACGAGATCATCGCGAAGCTCGAGGGCTACTGACCCTCACTCGTCGAGCTGCTCGATGAGCTCGCGGGCGCGGTCGAGCGCGGGGTCGTCCTCGAGCGCGCGACCGGCGAGCTCGTGCGCGCGCGACGCGTCCCCCTCGGCGGCGGCGAGCTCGGCCAGCTCGACCAGGCTGAGCGCGCGGGTCGTCAGCGGCGTGCCCTCGTGCTCGCCGGGCCCGGCCGCGGGCGCCTCGCTCACGCTCTCGAACGCGCGCACCGCGAGCTCGCGCTGATCGAGGTCGCGCGCGAGGTGGCCGAGCGACATCGCGAGGTCGGCGTCGGCCGGGTCGAGCTGCCAGCCGATGGACAGGGCGTCGAGCGCGACGTCGAGATCGCCCTCGGCGAGAGCGACGCGCGACAGCTCGGCGTGCACGCGCGCGAGGTCGTGCGGGGGCAGCGAGCCGCCCGCGGTGACGAGATCCTCGAGCAGCCGCCGCGCCTCGGGCCCGCGATCGACCGCCGCGAGCGCGCGCACGTAGAGCAGCGTCGCCTCGAGGCCGCCGCCCGCGAGCGCGTAGGCCTCCTCGAGCCACGGCAACGCCAGCGCCGCGTCTTCCCCGTCGACGAGGCAGAGCGCGCCGGCGCGCGACAGCAGCGCGACCCGCGCCTCGTCGCTCGCGCGCGAGGACGTGGCGGCGAGCGTGCGCGCGAGCGCCGCGCGGCTCCCCTCGAGCCGGGCGAGCGCCTCGAGGGCCTGCG
>CAITLX010000802.1 GCA_903893335.1 uncultured delta proteobacterium
CGTATCGCTACGGTTACGCTCCCGCGTACCGTCGCGACCTCAACGGAGCCCGCTGCGCCCGCGTCCCCTGACCCGCGCCCGTCGGGCATCCCAAACGTCAACAGCGAAGCCCCACGCTCTCCGAGCGCGTAGCGGCGAGCACGGAGGGGCGGCGCGTGCGCCGGCTCGCTCTGGCCGAGAAGTTCGTCGAGGGGCGTGGCCGCGTCCGGATGCTTGGTCGCAGCCCCCCCTCGCACGGGTCGTCAGCCGCGCTTCGCCTTCCGCTCGGCGAACGCTGCGAGCCGCGCCGTCAGATCCGTCGCGGCCTGTTTGCGGGTCGCTTCGTCGCCCTCGTCGAGGGCGGCCTGGAGCGCGTCCGCGAGGGCGCCGGCCTTGTCGTCGCCGCTCTCGCGGGCGCGTCGGATGAGATCATCGGCGTCGTCGTCGGTCTTCTTCGAGGGTTTCGCGGCCCGGTCCTTCGTGGGCGCAGAGGGCGCGGGCTTCGCCTTCGTGCCGCGGACGGGGGAGGTGAAGGGCGCGCTGGCGCCCTCGGTGGCGGGGGTCTCGGTGGTCGTGGGAATCGTTTCGGTGGTCATGTGGGTTTCTCCTGCTTGTCGGCGCGCAACGTGCGCGGCGGGTCGTCGTGTGGCGCGGGGGGCCGAGGCGGAGCGCGCCGGGAGTGGCCGAGCAACACGAGCAGCGTGTGCGGCCACGGCCATCCGCGGTCGTCCGGGCAAGTCGCCGCGCGGACCGGCTCGGAGTGATCCGGCCAGTACTTCGCGATGAGGCTCGGCTCGGCGCGCGTCGCGGGCGGCGTGGCGGCGGTCACGGGGCTGGTATTCGTTCGAACGCCCAGCAGGGCCGCCGGCGCGAGTCGCGCAACGACGGGCGTCGGCTCGGGCGGGCGGGGCTCGCCCCCCGGCGTGCGCTCTGTCGCGGGCGGCGCGCCGGCGGAGCGCTTCATTTTCTCCTCGCGCCGCTTCATTGCAACGAGCGCGGCGACCGCCCGATCCCCCTCGCGGACGATCTCGGACCTGGCGCTCACCGCGAGCGTCGTCGCCTCGGCCGGGGCCTCGACCGATGCGCCCGAGCCCGAGAGCGGCTCGACGGGCCCGCCCGCGACGGCACCGGGGCTCGACTCAGCGGGGTCCGCCCCGCTCGACGGCAGGATGCGCTCGCCGAGTGGAGCCGTGGTGCCCCCGCGTCGCACCGTCGCGGCGCGCAGCATTGCGACGCGCAGCGCGCCGCGGAGGTCCTTCCGCCCGGTCATGGTTCACCTCGCCTGGCGCGCTCGCCGGTCAGATCGATGACAGCGGCCCCGTTGCCCATCCCCGCACCGACGAGCCGCGAGAGCGCATCGGCAGCGATGCGTACGGCTTCGAGGTCGCCCGCGAGCGCGGCGGCTTTCACGGCATCGCCGAGATCGGCCACCAACTTCGCGCGCGGATTCGGCGGCGAAGGCGGCGCGGCGTTCGCTCCGACGGCCATGGAGTTTCGTCCGCGAGTATCGTCCGCCGGGGCGGCTCCCTGAGGTGCAGGGAGGGTCGCCGACTCGACGTGAGCGTCCAAGAGCGCGAGAGCACTCGCCTGCACCCTCACCCCGGACATTCCCAAGCTCGGGGTCGCGAGTTCGAACCTCGTGTCCCGCTCCAGAGTCGAAGAGGTAGGGGCCGCCGCGGGGGCGCGGGGCGGAGAGCGCGCTGCGCTGATGCGCGGGCGAGGGTAGCGCGCGGCGCGCGCTCCCGATAACGTGCACCGCATGGCCAAGCTCTCTTGCCTGGGTCTCGCGCTGGCGCTCTGCGCCGTGGTCGGTTGCGGCAATCGCTGCCGC
>CAITLX010000803.1 GCA_903893335.1 uncultured delta proteobacterium
CGACGACGCCGGGCCGCTCATCGCCGCCGCGCTCGATCGCGCGCGCCGCCAGCAGGTCTTTCGCGCCATCGACGAGCTTCGCCCCGCGCTCGACGCCGACACGACGCTCGAGCGCTGGGCGCAGGGGCGCGTCGCCGCCCGACTCGACAAGGTGCTTCGCCTCGCGCGCCACGCCGTCAAGCCGTCCCGCGAGCGCGAGCTTCACGACATGCGCATCGCGGCGCGCAACCTGCGCTACTGCCTCGAGGATCTCGCGCCGCTCGGCGGCGCCGCGCTGCGCCCGTACGTCGAGGCAGCCGTCGAGGTGCAGGCGGCGCTCGGCAAGGTGCACGGCTACGACGTCTCGCGAGACTTCGTCGCGCGGCTGCACGAGCGGGGCGGGCTCGGAGCGCGCGAGCGCGCCGCGCTGCGCTTCCTCGGGCGCGCGTGCGACGACGCGCGCGCCCAGGCGCACGCGGAGTTCGTCACCCTGTGGAAGAAGCAGCGCCGCCGCGGCACCTGGGGCGAGCTCGCGACCCTCGCGGAGCCGGTCGGCCACCCGCGCCCCCGTCGCTGAGCTTCGCGCTCCCGCGCACCGCTGGGTCGGTTACGCTCGATCGATGTCCCAGGCTCTCGCGTCGTCGGCGCGCGCGGTTCGCCGCTCGAGCGCCCGCACCGCGCCGCTCGTGCTTCGCCTGCTGCGCGAGCGGCTCGGCTGGGTCGGCGCGGCGAAGGTGCTCGCGTCGCTCGGGGTCGCGCGCGCGCGCGGCGAGCCCTTCGGCCGGCTCGGCCCGCCGGCCAGCGAGCGCGAGCGCCTGACGCGCGTCCAGGCGGCCGACCTCGTCCTGCTGCACCGCGCGCTCGTCGCGCGGCTCGGCGCGCCCGCCGCGCTCGACGCCTGCCGCGCGATCGCCGCCGAGGGGGCGCGCCACTTCTTCGACGACATGCTCGCCGACGTCTCGGTGCCCGCCACCCCCGAGGCCGCCGCGGCGCTGGTGACGGAGCTCGCGGCGCGCTTCTTCAACACCGAGACGGTCGTCGCCGCCCAGCCCGCGGGCGTCGCGATGACCGTGACCCGCTGCCTCTTCGTCGATCTGCTCGCGCAGGTCGACGCGGCCGTGCTCGTGCCGCTCTTCTGCGCGACCGACCACGAGGCGTTCGACGGCGAGGCGCGCCCCATTCGCTTGCAGCGCACGCGCACGCTCGCCATCGACGGCCAGCCTTGCGACTTCGTCTTCTCCGCCGCTACGGCGCCAGCGCCATCGGCGCCGTCGTCGACGGAACCGTGAAGTCGAAGCGACCCGGCACGAACGCCGCGTCCGGCCCCGCCGACCACCCGACGACGACCGCCTCGGCCGCGAAGTCGTAGCGGGTCGGCCCGCGCGGCACCGCGCCCGCGTTCGACGCGTAGCCGTCGATGGCCAGCTCGACGCGGCCCCCCTCGGCGAGCCGCAGGCCCTCGATGCGCGCCGAGTACTCGCGCATGTAGTCCCCACCCGGCGCGCCCGCGACCTCGGGGAACGACAGCGCGAACGAGAACGACCGCAGCGCCGCGATCGCGCGCGTCGGCGCTCCCGGCAGCGTCGTGCTCGTCGCGGTCGACGTCGAGGGCACGGGGGGCAACGGCGCGGTCGGGTCGGTCGTCGCCGCCGGGTACTCCTGCCGGTACGCCACGATCGCGGCGCTCGACGTCGCGCCGCCGAGGACGAGCACCTGCCAGCCGACCGCCGCGCGCGTGCGGGCGTGGGGAATGGCGGCGTTCATGTCCGGGCGGTCGGCCTGCGCGAGCCCGAAGCGCGCGCGCACCGTGAACGACACACTGGCGGCGTCGCGCACGATCGAGTCGACCGCGAACGCGATGCCGCGCGTGGTGTAGCCGTCGGCCTGCGCGTAGTTCGCGGGGTAGTCCGCGCCCTGCGGCACGTCGGTGTGCAGCGAGATGGCGTCGAGGAAGGGCTCGACGACCTCGGTGCCGTCGAGCCCGGCGGGCAGCGGCACCACGACGCGCGCCTCGCCGACGTTGTCGGCGTTGCCGTCGATCTGCGACGCGAGGTCGAGCGTCTCGCGGCCTCGGATCGTGCGCACCGGCGACGCGACGTCGCCCGAGCCAGGCGCGCGCGCGCCGACGACGAAGGCGTCGAGCAGCACGAAGGGCTGGTCGGTGCCGAAGGCGCCCGTCGTGAAGTTGCCTCCCACGAAGGTCGCCGCGAGCGTGGCCCCGCGCATCGCGCCGCCGCAGCCGGCGTCGCCGGTGGGCGACCAGCCGAGGTCGAGCCGGCTGATGCGGTGGTTGAGGCTGGCCCACCCGAAGCCGAGGCCGGAGGGGACGAGCGCGTCGAAGCAGCGGTCGGTAGGGTCCGACGGCGTGGCGTCCCCGCCTGCGTCCGTGACCGCGGGCTCGTCGGCCGACGGGGGCGCGCTGCACGAGGGGGTGAGCAGCAGCGCCAGCGCGCCGCCCACGAGACGCATCGAGGCGGACAGCCGCCGCGCGACGCGACGACGCCGGTGAAGGGGTTGCACCCGCCCATGATCGGGCACGGCCCGCCGCGCGTCGAGCGGTCGCGGCGGCTCGGCGGCGCGCGAGCGGGGCCAGGAGCGCCGAGCCGCCCCCCGGATCGCTCCGTCGTTACCTGGCCTTCCGCGTTCCGCTCGCATATTGTGCGTCCTTGCCTTCCTTGGTTTCCCGCTTCAGAAACTCCGTCCCGGCGCGGTTCCGCAGGTCGCGCCCAGCGCCACACCGGAGAGAGCCGACGCTGCCGCCCATCGCGGCGACGACGGCGCGCGCGGGAGTGCTCGCCGGGAGCGTCGTGCTCGGCCTCCTGCTCCCCCTGGGGCGGCTCGACGCCGCCGGGCACGAGGCCTCGCTGGCGCTGCTCGCGCACCGCGCGCCCCCCGGCGCGGCGATCGCCGTCTCGGCGACGCTCGCCGAGTTGCGAGACGGCGCGTGCAGCGCCCGCCTCGTCGAGCTCACGACCCCGTCGCGCGGGGTCGTGCTGGCCCCGCCGACCGCGACCTTCTGCCTGCCGAGGGACGCGTCCGTCGACGGCGCGCTCGACCGCGTCCACACGCTGCCGCCGTCGAGCCTGCTCACCGGCCCGAGGGGTCACCTGGTCGGCCTCGGTCCCACCACCGGCCCGGGAGGCCCGCTGGCCGGCGCGACGGGCGGCTGGGTGGTGGGCTCGCGCCGCGCCGACGTACCGAGCTTCCGGCTCGCCGATTTCGCCGCCGGCCGCGTGTCGCGGAGCGCCCTGTCGGGCCGCTTCGTCGTCGTCGGGGTCGGCGACGACCTCGGCTCCGGGCGCGTCGATCCGGCCGAGGTCGCGAGCGTCCTCGGCGGTGCCCTCGACGGAGGTCGGCGCACGACCGCCCCGGCGTGGGCGAGCGTCGCGCTCGTCGCCGGCGTCGTCGGCGCCATCGAGCTCGCGCACCGGCGCTTCGCGCGCTCGCGGCTCGCGCTCGCCCTGCTCGCGCTCATGGCGCTCCTGTTCGGGCTCCAGCTCGCCCTCGCCTCCTGGTTCGTTCCCTCGCTGCTGGCGCTCGGGCGCGCGGCGGTCGCGGCGCTCGTCGCGTCGCTCGGGCTCTGGGCGCTCGACGACGTCGCGCAGCGACGCGCGATGGTCGTGGCCCGCGCGATGACCGAGCGCGCGGCGCTGTTTCACGCCCGCGCCCTGTCGCGGCTCACCGACCACGAGTTCTTCTCGAAGCTGGGCGACCTCGCGCTGCAGGCGCACCCGGCCGACTTCGTGCTCGTCGCCGAGCTGCCGGCGCGCCGCTGGCACCTGAAGTTCTGGTCGCGCCCGGGCGCCGACGCGTCGCTCATCGCGGAGCCGCGCCGCGACGTCCGGCGCGTCCCCTTCACCGACGACGACGGCGTGCCCACCGCGCGCGTCATCGAGGGCTTCCTCGTCGCGAAGGAGACGCCCGTCGTCGTCGTCCCGCTGCAAGCGCTCGGACAGCTCGAGGGCTACATCTTCCTCTGCGGCGAGCGCGCCAAGCGCGCGTTCCTCACCGACCGCCACGCAGCCGCGCGCCTCTCGAAGGACCTCGGCCTGCTGGTGCGCGCTCGGCGCGGCGACGCCGAGGACGAAGGGCGCTCGATCGCCTCGGCAGCCTCGCGCGCGGCAGGCAGCGCCGCCTCCGCCTCGCGCCTCGCGCTCGCGGCCGAGGCCGCCTTCCGGTCGCTCCAGCTCTTCAGCGACATCCTGCGCGACGCGCCCGTGCCGCTGCTCTACGCCGACTCGTTCGCCGAGGTTCGGCTGGTCAGCCGCTCGATGGCCGCGTGGCTGCGCAAGTTCGAGGTGCAGGTGCCCTCGAGCGAGGTCGACACGCGGCTGCCCGAGGGGCTGCTCTCGCTCCGCTCGGTGATCGTCGCGTTCACCGGCGAGTCCCAGGACGCCGCCGCGCACGTGCTCTCCGAGGTGCTCGCGCGCGACGAGCCGCTGAGGCTCTGGGCCGGCCCCGAGGGGCTGCGCTGCCGCGTCTCCATCCAGGCGGTTCGCCGCGAGGACGACGCGCTGCGCGCGGTGCGGGGCTACGTGCTCAGCCTCGAGCCGAAGGTGTCGCCCGCGCGACGCGCGGCCCCGGGCGACGACGCCCTGCCCGACCGCGGCCCGCCGAGCAACTCGTTCGCCCCGACGCGACGCGTCGGCGACCTCGGCGACGACGCCGAGCGCGCTTAGCCCCGGCGCTCTCGCGTCTCCCCCTCGCCTACCGCCGCGCCGCCCGCTCACGCCCCTCCGTCTCGCCCTCGCTTGCCCTTCCATCTCTTCCCCTCGAACGGGCTCGACCGCAGCCTGCACGCCCCGATCCTCGTCGGCGTGCTCTTCCTCACGTTCTTCGCCGAGACGTTCGGCTGGACGTACGCCGGCCTGGTCGTCCCCGGCTACCTCGCGGCGGTGTTCGTCGCCGCGCCCTACACGGGCGTGCTCACCGTCGTCGAGGCGCTGCTGACCTACGGCATCGTGACGGCGATCGGCCGCTGGGCGCCGAAGACGGGCGCGTGGTCGTCGGCGTTCGGTCGCGAGCGCTTCTTCCTGTTCATCGTCTGCGGCGTGCTCGTTCGCTACTTCATGGAGGCGTGGGTCTGCCCCGAGATCGCCGCGCGCTACCCGTTCGAGCACGCGCGCGAGCTCTACAGCGTCGGGCTGGTCATCGTGCCGCTCTTCGCCAACGTGTTCTGGAACACCGGCGGCACGCGCGCGGCGCCGAGGCTCTTCGTGGTCACCGCGCTCACGTACGCGGTGCTGCGCTTCGGGCTCCTGCCCTACACGAACTACTCCCTGTCGCGGTTTCTCATCGCCAACGAGAGCGGCGCGCTCGACTTCCTCGCGTCGTCCAAGGCGCAGATCATCCTCATCGTCGGCGCGCTCGTCGCCGCCCGCAGCAACGTGCTCTACGGGTGGGACTACAACGGCATCCTCGTGCCCGCCCTGCTCGGCGTCTCCTGGTACGAGCCGAAGAAGCTCGCCGCGACGCTGGCCGAGGCCGTGCTCGTCTACGCGATCGCCGCCGGGATCGCCGCGCTGCGGCCGTTTCGACACATGCTCCTCGTCGGCACGCGGCGCCTGCTGCTCGCCGTCATCGTCGGGTTCTGCGTGAAGCTCGGCGTGGGCTTCGCGCTCCAGCGCCACGCGCCCGACGTGCAGCTGAACGACTACCTGGGGTTCGGCTACATCCTGCCGACGTTGCTCGCGGTGAAGATGTGGAACCGGGGCCGCGTCGGCGTCGTGCTCATGCCCACCGTCCAGGTGTCGCTCGTGGCGTTCGTCGTCGGCAACGGCGTCGGCTTCGGTTTGAGCCACCTGCGCGCGCCCGTCGTCGCCGTCGAGGCCGCGGTCGCGCCGCCGCTCGCGTTCGCGGCGCCCGCGTTCCAGCTCGCCCTCGCCGACGTCGCGCCCGACGCCCCTTCGCCCTGGTCTCGCGCCGACGCGCGCGCGCGGTTCCGGCTCGGCGCGACCGTCGCCGCCGAGCTGCGCGCCGACCCCAAGCTCGCGCCCGCGACGCTCGAGGCCGCGCGGGCGGCGCACCTGCGCGTCACCACGCACGCGACCTCGGCCGGCGCGACGTGGGGCGCGGTGACGCCGCTCTCCTCCGACCCCGAGGTCTTCGAGCCCGGCCCGAGGTGGGCCGTCCGGCTCGCGCCGGGCGGCGAGCAGCCCTGGGTCGTCGTCATCACCGCGCCGGGGCCCGGCGCGCCGGTGTTCGACGCCGCCCTGCGCGTCGCCGAGGCGCTCGACGCCCGGGCGGTGGCGGTGGTGTCGGCGCACGCCGACGTCGCCGCGCTCGACTCCGAGGCGCTCGCCGGGCTCGCGCGCGCGGTGCTGGCCGACCGCTTGCTCGTCGTCGAGCAGCGCGCGCCGGCCACCAGCTCGCTGAGCATCGCGGGGGCCTGGGACCACGGGCTCGACAGCGTCGTCATCGAGCGCGCGCTCGGCATCTCGCTCACCGTCGAGTGGCGCGCGCGCGGCGAGGCGCGCTCGCTGCTCTCGGACGCCCCGCGCCTGAGGCTCGGCCCCGCGGACGCCGAGCGCGTCGGCGTGGCGCTCGTGGGCGACGTCCCCGTCGAGTCGTGGCCGGGCCCTCTCGGCCGCGAGCTGCCCGCGCGCCTCGAGGCGCTGACGACCGTGGGCGCCGACGGCGCGACGCCCCCGGCGGTCGACGAGCTGCGCCTGTTTCGCGCCAGCGTGGCGTCTTCGTTCGCCGCGCTCGGCGACGGACAGGAGCCCTCGGCGTGGGCGCGCATCGTCGCGGGCCGCCTCGGCTTCCGCTACGCGCGCGTCGGCGCAGAGCCCCTCGACGGCTGGGCGCTGCACGAGCCGGCGGGCCCCGCGCGGCGTGGCCACCCGACGCTCTTCGTCCGCCCCGGGCACGACGCGCTGCCGCTCGTCATCGAGGTGCCGGCTCCGCGCTGGGAGCTCGGCTCGGCGGCAGCGGGCATCGCCTTCCTGCAAGCCCTGCCGGCGCGCGGGCTGCTCATCGCCGGCTCGCTCCCCAACGCAGACGCGACGGGCAAGATGGATCCGCGCCGCGTGGACGGGCGGCGTGGCCACTTCCAGCTCGCCCACGAGGCGCTGCTCTCGCGAGGGTTTCACACGCTCTCGCTCCAGGGCACGACGCCCGAGCGCGCGCCGCCCGAGGACGCCATCCTCTCCACCTCGCGCGAGCTCGCCCCCGACGACGAGGAGCCCGCCTGGACCGCGCCGGTTCGCGCCTCCCTCGAGGCGCTCGGCTACAGCGTCGCCCGCCTCGACGGCGCGCGCGCACACGCGCCGTTCGGCGGCGCGAGCGAGCCGACGACGGGGTTCGCCGAGAAGTTCGCGCCGGGCCGGCACGCGGTGCTGTGGATGACGCCGCACCTGCGCCAGGCGTTCGCGCTGCGCGGCGACGAGGCGCGCCCCGGCTCCGACCTGCTGCGCCTGCCCGAGGGCTTGCCGACGCTCGACGTCGCGCAGCGAGCGCTCGAGCTTCTGACCTGCGCGCGCGCCGCTCCCGGCGCCGGCGCGCCCGAGGGCTGCCCCGCCGTGACCGGCGAGCCGTGCGATCTCGAGGCCGCCGCGCAGCGGTGGCGCGTCTTGTCCCAGGAGCACAACCCGAACGACCTGCGCGCGGCGCTCGGCCCCGCCGGGCACGCGTGCGTCGTCGAGGTCGCGCACGACGCGCCGTCGTCCACCGTCTGGGCGACCGTCGCGAGCGCAGCAGGCGCGCGCATCGTGCCGGTCGGCGGGGCGCCCGTCGACCACACCTCGGCGCCGCTGCGCGACGCGCGCGCCGTGCGCCAGGGCCTCACGCTCGGCCTGGCGGCCCTGAGGGTCGAGCCGTGACGCGCTGGTGGCTGGCGCTCGCCATCGTCGCGGCCTTCGGAGGGCTGCTCGTGGCCTCGACGCGCACGACCGCGCCCG
>CAITLX010000804.1 GCA_903893335.1 uncultured delta proteobacterium
ACCGACGTCGCGGTGCGGGCCGTGCGCAAGCGCGACGTCGCGTCGCTCCGCCTCGCGCTCGACGACATGCTCGGCGCAGCCTCGTAGCTGCTCGAAGCGTGAGGAGCCCGCGCAGGCGGGCTCGGAAGCGTGTGATCGAGCGCGCGCGAGCGGGCTCCGAAGGTCGGTGCTGGGCCCGCGCGAGCGGGCTCAGCGAGCGCGCGTGCGCAGCGTGTCGATGGCGTGCACGGGTGCCGCGTCGCCCTTCATGAGGTGCGCGATCGAGGCGTACACGCGGCGGTGCGCCGCGATCATGCTCGCCCCCTCGAACGACGGCGACACGACGTCGAGCGCGTAGTGCCCTCCCCCGCCCCCCTCGACCCGGACGTCGGCGCCGGGGATGGCGGTCGCGACCGCCTCGCGTACGAGTTCGGCGACGGAGACGGGCGTGGGGCTGGTGGACATCGCCTCTGGGGCTAGCGCACCGACGGGGGGCGCACAAACCGGACCTACGGCCGCGCTCGCGCCCCGAACGCCAGCCCCTCGACGCCGAAGCGCGCCAACTCGCTGACGCCTGGCGGGCGAATCATGACGTGGTTCCGCGCAGTTGCGGCGGGCTCGCGGGTTGCACAGGTCGCGGGGATGCCGCCTGGACCGACGTCGCAGCCGCGACCGCGCGTGCTGTTCGTCGACGACTGCGCCTTCGCGCGGCGTGCGCTCGCGCGGGTGCTCTCGCTGCATGGCGAGCGGCTGGAGGCGCACTTCGCGGACGGCGCCGCGGCGGCGCTCGCCGAGCTCGAGCGCGGGACGTTCGACGCGGTCGTGAGCGACCTGGCCATGGCCCCCGTCGACGGCGCCGCGCTCCTCACGGCGGTGCAGCTGCGCTGGCCCGACACGCTGCGCTTCGTGCTCTCGGGCGACGCCGACGCGGCGGGCACCCAGAACGCCGTGCCCGTCGCGCACCAGTTCTACGCCAAGCCGCTCGACGTCCCGCGGTTGCTCGCCGGGCTCGATCGCGCCCTCGCGGCGCGCCGGCAGCTCGCGGCGCCTGCCGTCCGGAGCCTGCTGGGACGCACGCAGCGGCTCCCCTCGGCGCCGCGCACCTACCACGCCCTGACGCGCGCGCTCGCCGACGTGGAGGTGAGCCTCGCCGAGGTCGCGCGCATCGTCGAGCAGGACCCTGGCGTCGCCGCGCGGCTGCTCGCCATCGCCGGCTCTCCGCTGTTCGGCACCGGCGGGCGCATCCGCACCGTGCGCGCCGCGACGACCTACCTCGGGCTCGCGCAAGTGCAGAGCGTGGTGCTCTCGGTCGAGGTCTTTCGCACCTTCGCGTCGGCGGTGCGGCGCAGCGGGCTGTCGCTCGACGACCTGCAGGCCCACGCGCTGCGCGTGGCGCTGATCGCGCGCGCGCTGGCCCCGAGGAGCCTCGCGGACGACGCTCACCTCGCGGGCCTGCTGCACGAGGTGGGGCGCCTCGTGCTCGCCTCGCGCGATCCGGTCGCGTACGGGGGGCTGGTGCGCGCGAGCGAGGGCAGCGCGCGCCGCCTGACCGAGCTGGAGCGAGCGGCGTACGGCGCGACGCACGCGGAGGTCGGCGCGGCGCTGCTCGCCTCGTGGGGGCTCCCCTCGGCCGTCGTCGAAGCGGTGGCGCACCACGTGACGCCCGCCGTCGTCGATGAGCGAACCGCGGCGCTGACCGCCGCCGTGAGCGTCGCCGACCGGATGGACGCGCGGACCTTCGACCTCGCCGGAGCTCCGGTGGACCCGGCCGACGAGTGGCTGGCCGCGCGGCTCGACCCCGAAGGCGTCGTCCGCGCCGGCGTCGAGCGCGACCGCATCGCCGCGCTCTCGACGCCCCGGTGACGCCGTCGGCGTCAGCGAGGTGACGGCCGACGCCGCTCGCCGCTCGAGCCGCGGGGCGCGCCCCCGCCGTCTGCCCGCCGCTCGGCCCACGGCCTGCTCCTTGCTCCTCCGCCGGGCGTGTCGGTCCTGCCCGTCGCGCCGCTCGCCTCGCCGCTCTCGGCGCGCACCTCCCCCAGCGCCACGCCTCGCCGCGTCGACACGACGTTCGCGCGCGAGCTCTCGTCGCGGCTCGAGCACCCGGCGCCGGTGCGCGAGCTGCCGCCGACCCGCACGCCGCTCTCGGGGCACGAGGCCGCGCGCGCGATCGATACGGCCTACCGACGCACGTTCGGACGAGCGCCGAGCCGCGACACGCTGGCCGTGCTCGTGGCCCAGTGGTCGCACGAGACCGGCGGCGGTCAGAGCATGTACTCCTTCAATTTCGCGGGGATCAAGGGCACCGGGCCGAGCGGGCTGACCACCGCGCTCAAGACGCGCGAGGGGCACGACGCGACCGAGCGCACCCTCGTCGACCACTTCCGCGCGTACCGCAGCGCGGACGAGGGAGCGGCCGACTGGCTCAAGCTGCTCGGGCAGCGCTTCCCGGGCGCGGTGCGCGCCGCTGACGCGGGCGACGCCAAGGCCTTCGTCGCGAGCCTCGCGAGCGGCGGCTACTTCACCGGCTCCGCGGAGGCCTACACGAGCTCGGTCGAGCGCCTCGCCTCGGCGGCGCTGACGCGAGGGTGGGACGCCGCGGGGCACGCGCCGCAGGGCGCCACGCGCGCCACGCACGCCTCGCCGAACCCGCTCGCCATCGAGGTGGGGCTCCCCTCGCCCGACGTCGGCATCGCGCGTGCATTGCCGACCACTGCGTCGTTCGCCGAAGAGATCGGCCGCGCCGCGCTCCGCATCGCTCAATCGAACCCGTGGGACGAACACCATGACGCATGGACCGACGGTACCGCCGCCCCCTGACGCATCCTTTCGCTGGGAGGACTCCGCCGTACTCGTGACCGGTGGCACCGGCTCGTTCGGACGCAAGTTCGTCGAGCACATGCTGCGCGACAAGAAGCCGCGCAAGCTGATCATCTTCAGCCGCGACGAGCTCAAGCAGCACGACATGCGCACCTCGGGCTACGACCACCCGAGCCTGCGCTACTTCATCGGCGACGTGCGCGACACCGATCGCCTGCGACGCGCCATGAAGGGGGTGGACGTCGTCGTCCACGCCGCGGCGCTCAAGCAGGTGCCCGCGTGCGAGTACAACCCGATCGAGGCGGTGCTCACCAACGTCATGGGGGCGCGCAACGTCATCGACGCGACCCTCGACACCGGCGTCAAGCGCGTGCTCGCGCTCAGCACGGACAAGGCCGTGAACCCCGTCAACCTCTACGGCGCCACCAAGCTCGTGGCCGAGAAGCTCTTCGTGCAGGCCAACGCCTACGCCGGCTCGGGCCCGACGCGCTTCTCGTGCGTGCGCTACGGCAACGTCATCGGAAGCCGCGGGAGCGTGGTGCCGCTGTTCACCCGCCAGCGCTGCCAGGGCAAGGTCACCATCACCGACCCGCGCATGACGCGCTTCTGGCTCACGCTCGACCACGGCGTGCGCTTCGTCATCGACTGCATCGAGCGCATGCACGGCGGCGAGGTCTTCGTCCCGAAGATCCCGAGCATGAACATCATGGATCTCGCGCGCGCGGTGGCGCCCGGCTGCGAGATCGAGAACATCGGCATGCGGCCCGGCGAGAAGCTGCACGAGTCGCTGCTCGGCGAGTACGAGGCGGCGCACGCGGTCGAGACCGACGACATGTTCGTCATCAAGCCCGAGCACCCCTGGTGGCAGGGCGAGAACTGGCACACGGCCCGCCCCGTCGCGCCCGGGTTCACCTACGCGAGCGACGCGAACGACGAGTTTCTCTCCATCGACGACCTCAAGCAGATGATCGGCGAGCCCACCGGGACGGCCGCGTGATCCCCTACGGCCGCCAGACGCTCGACGACGACGACGTCGCGGCGGTGGTCGCCGCGCTGCGCTCGCCCTGGCTGACGACGGGTCCGCGCGTCGACGCCTTCGAGGGCGCGGTCTGCGAGGCCGTCGGAGCGCGCCACGGCGTCGCCGTGTCGAGCGGCACCTCGGCGCTCCACGCCGCCCACGCCGCGCTCGGCCTCGGCCCGGGCGACGAGGTCATCGTGCCCACGCTGACGTTCGTCGCGACGGCGAACGCCGCGCTCTACGTGGGCGCGACGCCGCGCTTCGCGGACGTGGACCCCTCGACGCTGCTCGTCGACCCCGCGTCCGTCGAGGCGCTCGTCGGCCCTCGCACGCGCGCCATCGTCGGCGTCGACTACGCGGGCCAGCCCTGCGACTGGGCCGCGCTGCGGCGCATCGCCGACCGGCACGGGCTGCGCCTCGTGGCCGACGCCTGCCACGCGCTCGGAGCCTCGGACCGCGGCCAGCCGGTCGGGACGCTCGCCGACGCGACCGTCCTCAGCTTCCACCCCGTCAAGCACATCACCACCTGCGAAGGGGGCATGGTGCTCACCGACGACGACGCGGTCGCGGCGCGCGCGCGGCGCTTCCGCAACCACGGCGTCTCGAGCGACCACCGTCAGCGCGCCGAGCACGGCACGCACCGCTACGAGATGGTCGAACTCGGCCACAACCTGCGCCTGTCGGACGTCGCGTGCGCGCTCGGCGCCTCGCAGCTCGCGAAGCTGCCGGCCTTCGTCGCGCGGCGGCGCGCGATCGCCGCCCGCTACGACGCCGCGTTCGGCCCGGGCTCGCCCGTCGTGCCGCTGGTCACGCGCCCCGACGTCGTGCACGCCTACCACCTGTACGTCGTGCGACTGCGCGACGCGGCGCCGCGCGTCGCCCGCGACGATCTCTTCACCGCGCTGCGCGAGCGCGGCGTCGGCGCGAACGTCCACTACCTGCCGGTGCACCTGCATCGCTACTACCGCGAGGCGCTCGGCACCCACGCGGGGCTCTGCCCCAACGCAGAGGCCGCGTACGACCGCATCGTCTCGCTGCCGATGTACCCCGCGATGAGCGACGCCGACGTCGAGCACGTCGTCGCGTCGGTGCGCGACGCCTGCGCCTCGCTCACGCGCGCGACCGGGTGACCCATGACGACCTGCGCCATCATCCAGGCCCGCACGGGCAGCACGCGCCTGCCGCGCAAGGTGCTGCAAGACATCGGCGGCAGGACGATGCTCGCTCGGGTC
This sequence comes from uncultured delta proteobacterium, assembly GCA_903893335.1. Classification (GTDB taxonomy): domain Bacteria; phylum Myxococcota_A; class Polyangia; order Polyangiales; family Polyangiaceae; genus CAITLX01. The sequence continues at coordinate 5,047 of CAITLX010000804.1, forward strand.
GTCGAGCGCGCGCGCGCCGCGCGCCTGGTCGACGAGGTCATCGTCGCGACCACGGTGCTGCCCGAGGACGACGCGATCGTCGCGGCCTGCGTCGCGCTCGACGTCCGCGTCTCGCGCGGCAGCGAGCTCGACGTGCTCGATCGCTACCACCAGGCCGCGCTCGCCGCGCGCGCCGACACCGTGGTGCGCATCACCTCGGACTGCCCGCTGCTCGACCCCGCGCTGGTCGACGAGCTCGTCGGCCGCTTCGAGGCCGAGCGCCCCGACTACGCGAGCAACTCGCTCGACCACCGCTACCCGCGCGGCCTCGACGCCGAGTGCATGACCCAGGCAGCGCTCGGGCACGCGTGGCGCGCGGCCACCCGCCCCTATGAGCGCGTCCACGTGACGCCGTACCTCTACCAGAACCCCCACCTCTTCCGCCTGCTCTCGGTGTCGCCTCCGGGCGACCACGGGCGCCACCGCTGGACGGTCGACACGCCCGCCGACCTCGCGCTCGTGCGCGCGGTGTGGGAGCGGCTCGGCCGGAGCGACTTCGGCTGGCGCGACGTGCTCGCCGTCGTGGACGGGGACGCGACGATCCGCGCGCTCAACGCGCACGTGCAGCAGAAGGCGCTCGAGGAGGGGTGAGCGTGACGCCGAGGCTGCTGGTCCGCGCCGACGCCGGTCCGCGCGTGGGGACCGGACACGTCATGCGCTGCCTCGCACTCGCGCAGGCGCACCGAGACGCCCGCGGCGCGGTGACGTTCGTGACGGCGCCGGGCCAGGCGCCGATCGAGGCCCGACTGCGCGACGAGGGGTGCGACGTCGCCTCGGTCACCGGTTCGCCCGGCAGCCTCGAGGACGCAGCCGCGACCGCCGCGCTCGCGGCGACGTGCGGCGCTACCTGGATCGTCGTCGATGGCTACCACCTCGACGAGGCGTTCCACGCGAGGCTGCGCGGCGGCGGCCAGCGCCTGCTCGCGCTCGACGACGGCGCGCCGCGTCGCCACGTCGCCGACCTCGTGCTCAACCAGAACCTGCACGCCGACGCCTCGGACTACGCCGATCGTGCCCCGCACACCGAGCTTCTGCTGGGCGTGCGCCACGTCCTGCTGCGCCGCGAGTTCGCCCCATTTCGCGACGAGCCCCCGGCGCCCGTCGCGCGCGTGGCACGCCGCGTGCTCGTCACGCTCGGCGGGAGCGATCCAGACGACGTGACCTCGACCCTCCTCGATGCCCTGCAACAGGCCGACGTGGACGCCCTCCACGCCACGGTCCTGGTCGGCGCCGCGAACCCGCGGCTCGCCGCGCTGCGCGCGCGCGCTGCGCGCACGCCCAACGTGGAGGTGCTGTCGTCGGTGTCGGACGTCGCGCGCCGCCTCGGCGAGGTGGACCTCGCGGTGACCTCCGGCGGCACCACCGTCTGGGAGCTCGCCTTCCGGGGCGTCCCGGCGATCGTCGGCGCGATCGCTCCGGTCGAGGAGCGCCTGCTCGCGGGGCTCCGCTCGCTCGGCCTGTTCGAGGTCGTGGGAGCCTTCGCCGACACCGACGCGACGTCGCTCGCGGCGCGCATCGGTCTGCTCTCCCGCGACGCGCCCCGGCGCGAGCGGATGCGCGCCCTCGGCCGCGCGACCGTCGACGGCCGCGGGGCCGAGCGCGTACTCGAAGCGATGCGCCACAAGGAGGCTACGTGAAGGTGGTTCGACCCGGTACGCGGGTGTGGGTGACGGGCTCGGCCGGCGTGATCGGCCGCGAGCTGCTGACGCTGCTGTCGGCGCGCGGCGCGGACGTGCTCTCCATCGACCGCGTCGCGCTCGACGCTCCGCGCCCCGGCGTGCGGCACCTCACGCTCGATCTCGGCGCGGGCGATCTCGACGAGGTCCGCGCCTTCGCGCCCGAGGTCGTGCTCCACCTCGCCGCTGCCTTCGAGCGCTCGCGCGAGACGCCCGAGTTCTGGGGCCACGGCTGGAACGACAACGTGCTGGCGAGCCACCGCGTCATCGAGGCCACCGCGGCGCTGCCGAGCGTCTCCACCTTCGTGTTCGCCTCGAGCTACCTCCTCTACGACCCGTCGCTCTACCTCTTCGCGACGCCGCGCAGCGCGCCGGTGCTGCTCCAGGAGGAGATGCCCCTCGCGCCGCGCAACCTCTGCGGCGCGGCCAAGTGGTACGCCGAGCGCGAGCTCGACTTCGTGCGCGAGCACCTCTCGCCGAACCTCCGCACCGTGCTGCCGCGCATCTACCGCGTGTACGGGCGCGGCTCGCGCGACGTCGTCTCGCGGTGGGTGCGCGCCGCGCTCCGCGGCGAGCCCATCGAGGTCTGGAACGGCGCGAGCCGCTTCGACTACGTCTACGCAGGCGACGTCGCGGCGGGCATCCTCTGCCTCGCCGACACCGAGGCCGCGCAGGGGTCGGTCAACCTCGCGACCGGCCGCGCGCACAGCGTCGACGAGATGCTCGCGACGATCGCCTCGCGCCTCCCCGTGCCCGCCGACACGGTCAAGCGCGTGCGCGTCGACGAGCCGTTCGAGGCGAGCGCCGCCGACGTCGGCCGGCTGCGCGCCCTCACGGGCTGGTCGCCGCAGACGACGCTCGAACAAGGGATCGACGAGCTCATCGCCTACGAGCGCGCACAGGGTGCACCCCGATGAACGACACGCCGTTTCGCATCGTCTCGGACCCGACGTGGGGCTACCGACGCCTCGACCCGCTGCCCGCGGACGCCGAGCTCACCGCCTGGTACGAGAGCAAGTACTACGACCTCGTGCGCAAGGGGGGGCGCGCGTGCGAGCTCGGCCGCCTGATGGCCGGCGGCGAGACGGCGGCGCGCGAGCGCGCGTGGCTCTGCGACACGCTCTACACCGACGTGCGCGAGCTGCTCGTCGAGCACGCCCCGGGCCGGCGCGTGCTCGACGTCGGCTGCGGCACGGGCGATCTCCTCGAGAGCCTCGCCAAGCACGGCTTCGACTGCGTCGGCACCGAGCCCTCGACCGAGGCCGCAGGCGTCGCGCGGGCGCGCGGCCTCGACGTGCGGCCGAGCACCTTCACCGCGTTCCTCGCCGCCCATCGCGCGAGCGGCGCGGCGCCGTACGACGCCGTCACGCTGATGAACGTGCTCGAGCACGTCCCCCACCCCGCGGAGGTGCTCGACCAGATGGCCGAGGTCGTGCGACCCGGCGGCATCGTCTGCGTGCGGGTCCCCAACGAGTTCACCGATCTGCAGGCCGCCGCGAGCCCGAAGGTGGGCCGCGCCGAGTACTGGGTCGCCGCGCCCGACCACATCAACTACTTCGACTTCGCCTCGCTCGGCGCGCTGCTCGGCGAGAAGGGCTTCTCGGTCGTCTACCAGCAGGGTGACTTCCCGATGGAGCTCTTCCTGCTCATGGGCGAGCACTACGTCGGCGACCCCGAGGTGGGCGCGGCCTGCCACCAGAAGCGCATCGCGATGGAGACCGCGATGCCCGGAGCGCTGCGACGCCGCATCTACGCCGCCCTCGGCGCCGCCGGCGTCGGGCGCAACGCGATGGTGCTCGCGAGGCGCGCGTGAACGTCCTCATCACGAGCGCGTCGCGCAAGGTCGCGCTGGTGCGCGCCTTCCAGCACGCGCTCGCGGCCCAGGGGGGTGGGCGCGTCGTCGCGGTCGACACGAGCCCGCTCTCGCCCGCGCTCTACCTCGCCGACGACCACGAGCTCGTGCCGCGGAGCGACGCGCCCGAGTTCATCGACGCGATGCTCGCGCTCTGCCGCAGGCGCGAGGTGCGCTTGCTGGTGCCCACGCGCGACGAGGAGCTCCCCGTCTTCGCGGCTGCGCGCGAGCGCTTCGCCGAGGCCGGTACGCTCGTGGCGGTCGCGTCGCCCGAGACCGTCCGCACCTGCCAGGACAAGCGCGCCTTCGCGGCGTTCTGCACCGCGAACGGCTTCTCGGCCCCGCGCTCGTACGAGCCCGACGAGGCGCTCGCGGGGTCGACGTGGCCGCTGTTCGTCAAGCCGCGCTTCGGCAAGGGGGGCGCGCACACCGAGCGCGTCGACAACCCGGCCGATCTCCGCCGCGCCCTCGACCGCGTGCCCGAGCTGCTCGTGCAGGCGCACGTCTCCGCCCCGGAGCTCACCGTCGATCTCTTCGCCGACTTCGGCGGCGAGGTGCTCTCGGCCGTGGTGCGCGAGCGCACGCGCGTCGTCGCGGGCGAGTCGTACGTGAGCCGCACGCTCGACGCTCCGCACGTCGCGGCGGTGGCAGCCCGCGTCGCCCACGCCCTCGGGCTGGTCGCGCACAACACGCTCCAGTGCTTCTCGCTCGACGGCGACGCCGTGCTCATCGAGGTCAACCCTCGCTACGGCGGCGCGGCGAACCTCGGCTTCGCAGCCGGCGCCCCGACGCCGAGCTGGCTGGTGTCGCTCGCGCGCGGCGAGCGCGTCGCGCCCCGGCTCGGCGCGTACCAGAAGGATCTGGTCATGCTGCGCTACACCGACGACCTCTTCCTCCACGCGGCGTCGCTCGACGTGCCCGGGCGCCCATGAGGGCGGTGCTCTTCGACCTCGACGACACGCTCTACCCCGAGCGCACCTTCGTCGCGAGCGGCTTCGCCGCCGTCGCGCGCCACCTCGCCTCCCGCCACGCGCTCGACGCCGCGACGCTCGCGGCTCGCCTCGTCGCGCTCGAGCGCGCTCAGGGTCGCGGCGCCGTGTTCGATGCCGCGCTCGCCGAGCTCGGCCTCGCGCCGACGACCGAGGTCGCCACCCTGCTCCATGTCTACCGCACGCACCTACCCCGGCTCGCGCTCTTCGCCGACGCGGCGGCGACGCTCGAGACGCTCCGCGCAGCGGGTGTGCGGCTCGGGCTCGTCACCGACGGGATGGGCGCCGTGCAGCGCCGCAAGATCGCAGCGCTCGGCCTCGAGGCCCGGGTCGACGTCGTCGTCTGCACCGATGAGCTCGGAAGCGACGCCGGAAAGCCCTCGACGCTCCCGTTCCGCGTGGCGCTCGACCTGCTGGGCGTCGAACCCGACCGAGCGGCCTACGTCGGCAACGATCTTCGCAAGGATTTCCTCGGCCCGCGCGCGCTCGGCATGGCCAGCGTCGAGGTGCGCAGGCCCGAGGCGGGCCCGCTGCCCGACGTGCCCGCCACCCACCACGCCGACCGCGTCGTCACGCGCCTCGGCGACGTCGTCCCCCTGTTTCTGCCCCGCAGGAGCCCGCCATGCGCGACCTCGACCGCTCATTCGTGATCGGACGCCGAACGGTGGGCCCCGGCCACCCGACCTACGTCATCGCCGAGCTCTCGGCCAACCACCACCAGAGCTTCGACTTCGCGGTGAAGCTCGTGCACGAAGCCGCGCGCATCGGCGCCGACGCGGTGAAGCTGCAGACGTACACGCCCGACACCATCACGCTGAAGGTGGACTCGCCGCTCTTCGTCCATGGCCACGGGTCGCCCTGGGCCGGCCAGTCGCTGCACGATCTCTACGCCGAGGCCTACACGCCGTGGGAGTGGCAGCCCAAGCTCAAGGCCATCGCCGAGGGGCTCGGGCTCGACCTCTTCTCCAGCGCCTTCGACCCGACCGCCGTCGACTTCCTCGAGGCGATGGGGGTGCCGGCGCACAAGGTCGCGTCGTTCGAGCTCGTCGATCTCCCGCTGATCGAGCGCATGGCACGCACGGGCAAGCCGCTGCTCATGTCCACCGGCATGGCGACCCTCGCCGAGATCGAGGACGCCGTGCGCGCCGCGCGCGGCGCGGGGGCCCGCGCGCTCGCGCTGCTCAAGTGCACGAGCGCCTACCCTGCCCCACCCGAGGAGATGCACCTGCGCACGCTGGTCGATCTCGCGCGGCGCTTCGACTGCGTCGTCGGGCTCTCCGACCACACGCTCGCGGCGGACGTCCCCGCGGCGGCGGTCGCGCTCGGCGCGTCCATCGTCGAGAAGCACCTGACGATGTCGCGCGCGGACGCGGGCCCCGACAGCTCGTTCTCGCTCGAGCCCGCGGAGTTCGAGGCGATGATCCGGTCGGTCCGCACCGTCGAGCGCGCGCTCGGCGAGGTGCGCTACGGGCCGAGCGAGCGCGAGCAGCAGAGCCGCAAGTTCCGCCGCTCGCTCTTCGTCGTCACCGATGTGCGCGCCGGCGACGTGCTGAGCGACGCCTCGGTGCGATCGATCCGCCCCGGCCACGGCCTCGCTCCCAAGCACC
>CAITLX010000805.1 GCA_903893335.1 uncultured delta proteobacterium
CTCGCGCGTCTCGTCGGCCGTGAAGGGGCGGAAGATCGACTCGGCGTCCGCGCGGGGAGCGGTGCGGTACGTCTCGACGTGCAGGCCGATCTTGTCGCTCAGCGCGGCGACGTCGAGCTTGCCGTAGAAGACGCCGATGCTTCCGGTGAGCGTCGTCTGGCTCGCGAAGATGCGGTGGGCCGCCGACGCGACGTAGTAGCCGCCGCTGGCCGCCGAGCCGCCCATCGAGACGACGACGGGCTTGACCCGCGCGGTGAGCGCGGCCTCGCGCCACATCACGTCGGCGGCCATCGACGACCCGCCGGGGCTCTCGATGCGCAGCACGACGGCGCCGACCAGCGGGTCCTTGCGCACCGCCTCGAGCGTCTCGGCGATGGTGTACGAGCCGACGACGCGCATGCCGAGCAGCGGGATGTCGCGGCTGCGCCCGTCGATCATGTCGCCGTCGAGGTAGACGACGGCCACGCCGCGGCGCGCGCCGAAGCGCGACGGGACCGGCGGCGGGGGGGCCTCGTCGAGCAGCCGGACGCGGCGCCCGAGCGTCTCGGCGACGACCGACTCGAGCTCGTCGTCGAACGCGAGCACGTCGACGAGGTGCGCCTGCCGCGCCTCGTCGGCGACGAAGGGGCCGCGCGCGAAGGTGGCGGCGAGCTCGAGCGTGGGGATGCGGCGCCCGCCGCCGACGTCGGCGAGCAGCACGCGCTCGTAGGCGCGCAGCAGCCCGACGTGGTCGTCGCGCGCGACGTCGGTGGGCCCCTCGCGCTCGAACTGCTCGGGCGCGGTCTTGTGCGCGCCGACCCGGACGAACTGCGCGTGCACGCCGACCTTCGCGAGCAGCGCGCCGTAGTACTGGTACTGCGCGCGCAGCCCCGCGAAGCGCAGCCCGCCGGCTGGGTTCATCGCGATGCGGTCGGCCTGCGAGCAGACGTGCAGCGCGCGGCTCTTGGCGTCCTCGAAGTGGCAGACGACCTTCTTGCCGTTGGCGCGCAAGAGCCGGATCGCGTCGCCGAGCTCCTCGGCGTGCGCGAGCGAGTCGGCGGGCTCGGCCTTGAGCAGCAGCGCGACCGCCGCGAGCTCGGGGTCGCCCGCGAGGCGCCAGAGCCGCCGCAGGAGCTGCACGTGGCCGCGCGCGCCGGGCGTCTCCTCGATGCGGATGCGCAGCGCGTACCCGGGCTCGGGGGGGCCGGGGCTCTGGTGGCCCGACAGCGCGAGCCCGGTGTAGAAGCCGGCGCGCCCGCCGACGCCCGAGCCGAGCACCGCGCCCCCCTCGTACGTGGCCGAGCCGAGCCCCAGCTCGAGGCCCACCATCGCGGTGAGCGGGTGGCTGCCCGACGCGAAGGGGCTGGCGGTGGACGACACCTCGCCGCGCAGGCGCCCCACGTACGGGACGTCGAGGCCGAGCGTCGCGCGCGGCGTCCACTGGTCGGCGGCGCGCGTGTAGCGATCCTCGACGCCGATCTCGAGCGCGCGCGTGCCGAGCGGGCGCAGCGCGAGGCCCACGTCGACGCCGCGGTCGAGCACGAAGCCCGCGTCCGACCGGGGCTCGTTGAGGTCGCGACCGACCACCGACACGCCGAGCGCGGGCATCGGCCGCACGGTCGTCGCGAGCGACACGCTCGTCATGCCCGCGGCCGCGGGCGCGTCGCCGTACGCGTGCCGGACGCTCGCCCCGAGCGCGAACGCGTCGCGCGCGCGCACCGCCAGGGCC
>CAITLX010000806.1 GCA_903893335.1 uncultured delta proteobacterium
CGCCGGCCGGGCGGGCGCGTCCGCCGCGCGTCGAGCGGTACGGGTCGGCGGTCATGCGCGGGGCGTCGGGGGAGCGCCCGGTGGTCGGCGGCAGGTCGAGCGTCACGCCGGGGCCGGCGAGGCGCACCTGGCGGAGATCGGTCTCTTCGGCGATGAGCTGGGGGTGGCCTTCGGCGCAGGCCCAGCCGCCGGGCAGCCTGCTGCTCGCGTCGCAGTTGGCGCGCTCGAGGTTGAAGATCTGCGAGCCGACGAGGTTGGTGAGGTTGGCGCCCGACAGCAGCGTGCCGGTCATGTTCGTCATGAGCACGCGCGCGTCGGAGAGGTTGGTCGACGCGAGGTTCGCGTTCTGCATGTCGCAGCTGATGATGGTGCTGTCCTGGAAGTCGAGGCCGGACAGGTTGGCGCCGCGCATGTCGATGTCGACGAACGAGCGGCGCCCGGCGAGCACCTGCTCGCGCAGCGTCGAGAGCGGGATCTGCTCGCGCTGCGCCTCGCGGATGCGCGTGAGCGCGATGTTGCGCATGCGCCCGGAGGGGTTGATGGCGTACGACCCGACGAAGCCGATGAGCAGGAGCAGCCAGCGGCCGAAGCGCGGGTTGCTCGGGGTCGGCGCAGGCAACGCGAGGGTGAAGAGCGCCGTGCCCACGGCGGCCATGAGCTCGGGCACCCCGTAGTCGGCGGCCGTGCGGTAGACGTAGAGCGGCGTCAGGATCGCCGTGAGGGTGCCGGCCGTGACCGCGACCCAGCGATCGACGCCGTGCAGGTCGACGCTGAACTCGCGCTTGAGGAGCCCCTGGTCGTCGTCCTCCTCGACCTTGGCGGCCTTCTCGCCGGGCTTCTTCTTCTTCTTTTTCTTGGGCTTCGGGCGCGGTGCCTCGGCCGGCGCGGCCTCGACCACGGGCACCGCCAGGTCGTCGGTGCGGTTGGAGTCGTCGACCTCGGGGTGCGCGAGGCCCACGGCCTCCCAGCTCTTCCAGCGGGAGAGGTCACCGAAGAGCTGCTCGATGGTCGCGTAGCGGAGCTCGGTGTCGGGGTGCGTGCACTTGCGGACGATGCGCACGAGACCGGCGGGAGCCTTCGGCGCGAGCGCGTCGAGCCGCGGGGGCAGCGAGGTGTCCTCGGCGGGCACGTCGTCGATGAGCAGCTGGTGCAGCAGCCGCCCCACGCTGAAGATGTCGGCCGAGGGGGTCATCGCGAGCCCGAAGCGCGCCTCGGGCGAGGCGTACGCGCCGTAGCCGTCGAGGTTCTCGGGGTCGCCGTCGAAGCTCAGGGCGACGTCGAAGAGGCCGGCGTCGCAGACGATGGGCTTGAGCTCGTCGTCGAGCTGCACGTTCTCGGGGCGAAGGCAGCCGTGGACGATGCCCTCGGTGTGCAGCGCCTCGAGCGTGAAGCAGAGCGTGCGCACGAAGTTGAGGCGTTGCTCGAGCGTCCAGTGCAGCGCCGCGACGTCGGCCAGCGAGCCGGTCGTGTGGAGGTCGGAGACGAACGCGAGGCCGTCGTCGGCGATCGCGCGCACCCGCTGCACGCCGCGCAGCTTGAGCTGCTGCAGTCGCGCGGCGGCGGCGCGGAAGGTGTCGGCCTCTTGCTCGGCGCGCGTGTCGGCGTGGAAGATCGTGACCGAGACGGGCTTGCCGCCGAGGTCGGCGGCCCAGATGGTGCGCACGCGGTCGCGCAGCACGCGCTTGAGGAGCCGCGCGCCTGCCAGCGTCGCGTTGGCGTAGGACAGCGAGGCCGACGAGGGGCCGGCCGACGGAGGCAGCATGGAGTCGCGCGAGCTTGGCGGGGCGACGCTCGCAGGGGGAGCCATCGAGCGACCGGCGCGCGGCGCGGCCCCGCCGGGGGGCGGCTGGGAGGGACGGTGCGCGGCGGCGGCCCCAGCGGGAGGCGGCTGGGAAGGGCGGTGCGCGGCGGCGGCCCCAGCGGGAGGCGGCTGGGAAGGACGGTGCGCGGCAGCCCCGGGGGGAGGGGTCTGCGAAGGGCGGTGCGCGGCGACACCCGCGAACGGGGTGGTCGGACGTCGCGCGCCAGGGGCCGGACTTGCGGCGTTGGGCTGTGCTCCCGGCGGGGGCATCACCGAGGGAGAGGCGCCAGGAGCGCGGGGTTGGGGTCCCGGGGCCGGAGGGCGCGAGGGGCGCTGAGGGGGGATCGTGTCGGCCATCCGGGTGCGCGGGCGTTCGCCGCTGTCTCTCTTAGCCTAGACCATCCTTCCCGACGGTCCAAACTCCGTCGACGTACGTCGGTCGAGTCGGCGGGGCGCCGGCGCCGACACGCGTCGCCGGCGCGCAACTCGTGCGCTTGCTTGGGCAGGTCGGGGGTCGTCTGTTACGATGTCACCAAGGCTTGGCTCGCTTGGGAGGTCGTATGCGTCGTTCGCTCTTCGGTTCGCTCGTTCTGGTCGTCGTGGCGGTGGTGATCGCGAGCGCGTGCTCGTCTTCCGACAAGGCGCCTGCCGCGGGCAACGTCTACGTCGGGGGCGGCGGGTCGGGCGGCAGGGACGCGAGCGCCGACACGGGCGGCTCGGGCGGCTCGGCGGGCGACGGTGGCACCGCGGGCGGCGGTGGCTCGGGCGGCTCCGTGACCGACGCGAGCGACGAGATCAGCTGCCCGGTCGATCACTGCTCGAACCACGCCGGCGACTGCGACGAGTCGGACAACGACTGCGGCGGCACCGAGTGCCAGGCCTGCGGCAACGGCGGGTACTGCAACACCAACTCCGACTGCCTGAGCAAGCGCTGCGCGTTCGTCGGCACGCGCGCCAAGTGCGCCCCCGGCGCCTGCAACGACAAGATCCACAACGACCTCGAGACGGACGTCGACTGCGGCGGCAACGACTCGCCCCCCTGCGCGCGCTGCGGCGAGGGGCTCGGCTGCAAGGTCAACGGCGACTGCACCACCGGCTACTGCAACACGACCACGCTCAAGTGCTCGCAGCCTGGCTGCAACGACGGCGCGAAGAACGGCGACGAGACCGGCATCGACTGCGGCGGCCCCTCGTGCGGCAAGACCTGCGGCATCGGTCAGGGCTGCGCGGCCGCTGGCGATTGCGCCTCCAACCGCTGCGTCGCGACGCAGTGCGCCTGCCCGACCGACATGGTGCTCGGCGCGGGCACCACGCCGTTCTGCATCGACGCGAAGGAGGTCACCTACGCCGCGTACGCCTCGTTCATCGCGTCGGCGACCGTGCCGACGATGCCGACCGAGTGCTCGTACAAGGCGGGTAACTTCCTTCCGTCGGCCAACTGGCCCACGCCGGCCGGCGCGAACGGCAAGCCCGTGACCAACGTCGACTGGTGCGACGCCTTCGCCTACTGCGCCACGATGAAGCGCCGCCTCTGCGGCGCCGACGGCGGCGCGGTCGCCGCGGCCGACTACGCCACCGAGACCAAGGGTGAGTGGTACGCGGCCTGCACTGGCAACGGCGTCAACGACTACCCGTACGGCAACACGTACGACCCGGCGAAGTGCAACGGCGGCGACGCCGGCCTCAGCGCGACCGCTGCGGTGCCCTTCGGCGGCGCCAGCGCGACCTGCCCCGGCACGCTCCCCAACCTCTTCGACATGAGCGGAAACGTCGCCGAGTGGGAGAACTCGTGCAACGCCAAGACGGGCTCGAGCGACACCTGCCGCGTGCGCGGCGGCGGCTTCGCGTCCGACAGCGACGGGTTGCTCTGCCGCGGCAACGCGCCGGCGGCGCGCAACGCGAGCGCCGCCGACGTCGGCATTCGCTGCTGCCTCTGAGAAGGGGCCGCCCGATCGCGGCGCTGCCTCCGAGAGACGGCGCCGGGCGAGCCACACGAGATCGCGCGGGCCCCGAGGGCTCGCGCGATCGGCTCAGCCGTCCATGTCGAAGGGGGAGTCGGCCTCGTCCTCGTGGCGGATCTCGTCGATGGGCTCCTTGTGGCCCACGCCCTGAAACAGCCGGTCGGGGAGGTTGGTGACGAGGCCGTCCTTGCCGCCCACGTTGCGGTAGCCGTGCACGACGCCCGCCGGGACGACGACGACCGCCGCGTCGTCCTCGCCCACGACGAAGCGCATGCGGTGGCCGTAGGTGGCCGACGTCGGGCGGTTGTCCCAGAGCACGACGAGGAAGTTCGACGGCCCGACGAAGCAGAACCAGTCGGCCTGATCGACGTGCTCGTGCGGGCCGCGCGTGACGCCCGGGCGGGTGATCGACGCGTAGCACATGGTCGGCGCGACCCCGGCCGGAGCCTCGTCGCTGCGCCACAGCTCGCAGAGCCAGCCGCGCTCGTCGACCCACTTCTTCAGCTTGCGCACCACGACGCCGTCGATGGCGCCCTTCTTCCACTCGATCGCCACGCTCACTCCTTCGACCCTGCGGTCGCCTTGGTCGGTGTCTCGGTGCCGTGCGCCCTCGCGCCCATGCGCTCGACGCTTCGTGCTCGTGCGCTCACTCGCTCGACGATTCGCGCCCCCGCGCTCATCCGCACGACGTCTCGCGCCTTCGCGCTCATCTGCGCGAGAGCTCGATGACGCTGTCGTCGCCCACCATGAGCGACAGCGCGTCGTGGCCGAAGGAGCCCGGCCGCACGACGACGCGCTTGCCGATGAGGGAGTCCTCGAGCCGCGAGATGTCGCTGATGCGGCTGTCCTCGAGCACCACCGAGTGCTCGACGGCCGAGCGCTCGACGACGACGCGGTCGCCGAGCGAGGTGAAGGGGCCGATGCGCGCGTCGACGATGCGCGCGTCGTCGCCGATGACGATGGGGCCGCGCAGCGTCGAGCGCTCGACGACCGCGCCCTTGCCGATGCGCACGCGACCCGAGAGGCGCGAGGCTGCGTCGACGGTGCCCGCGACGTCGGGCTTCAGCCAGTCGTCGAGCACGGTGTCGTTGGCCAGCAGCATGTCGTCCTTCTTGCCCGTGTCGAGCCACCAGGACGTGAGGCGCGCGAAGTGCACGCGCCCTCCGAGCTCGATGAGCTTGGAGATGGCGTCGGTGATCTCGAGCTCGCCGCGGGGCGAGGGCGCGATGCGCGCGATGGCGTCGAAGATCGACGGACGGAAGAGGTAGATGCCGACGAGCGCGAGGTTGCTCTTGGGCTCCTTCGGCTTCTCGATGAGGCGCACGACGTTGCCCTCGGCGTCGACCTCGGCCACGCCGAACGAAGAGGGGTTGGGCACCTCCTTGAGCATGACCGACGCGGCGAACGAGGTGTCGCTCTCGAAGCGCGCGACCATCTCGCGGATGCTCATGCCGACGAGGTTGTCGCCGAGGTACATGACGAAGTCGGCGCCCTCGAGGAACGGGCGCGCGGTCGCGACGGCGTGGGCGAGGCCCGCGGGCTTGTCCTGCGGGATGTAGGTGAAGCGCGCGCCGAAGCGGCTGCCGTCGCCGAGCGCGCTCCGGATCTCGTCGCCCGTCTCGGGGGAGATGATGACGCCGATGTCGGTCACGCCGGCGTCGACGAGGTTGTCCATCACGTAGAAGAGGACGGGGC
>CAITLX010000807.1 GCA_903893335.1 uncultured delta proteobacterium
CCCCGACAAGCTCCGCGCGGCCGCCGAGGCGCACGCGACGACGCCCGTCGGCGTGCCCATCGTGCGGTCCACCTACGCCGACACCGACCTCTACACGGCCGGCACCGTCGGCTTCGCCGCGCTCACCGAGCACACCCTGCTGGTCGGCAACGAGACGGGCATGCGCCGCGCCCTCGACCGCGTCCGCGACGGCCGCCTCGCGCGCGACGTCCCGGCCTGGATCACCGACCTGGTCGCCGAGCCCAAGGCCTCGTTCGTCGTCGCGGCCGACCTGCAGAGCCAGGCGAGCACCGCCGAGCTTTCGCGCACGCTCGCGTTCCTCGGCGGCGTGAAGAGCCTCCGCGCCCAGGGCAATTTCGAGCCCCCCGGCGTCAACGTCGTCGGCGCGTTCACGTACCCCGACGCGGCGCGCGCCGAGCAGGCCAAGGCGCAGATCGACGCCCTCGCGCGCATCGCGAGCGTCGCCAGCCTCCTCGCCGCCGTCGGCATCTCGTCTCCGGTGCGCGACGTCCAGACGCAGCTTGCCGCCTCCGACGTGCAGGTCGCCGCGAAGATCGACGCCGCGGCCCTCGTCGGCCTCGCGTCGCGCGCCGCCTCGTTCGGGCCGCCGCCCGCCGCCCCGCACCCGTCTGCCAGGCCCGCGCGATGACCCGCCTCGTCGTCCATCCGCAGCGCTCGCCGCTCGCCGGCAGCGTGCCCGTCCCGAGCGACAAGAGCATCGGCCACCGCGCGCTGCTCTTCGGCGCGCTCGCTCATGGCACGAGCGAGGTGCGCCGCTTCTCGTACGGCGAGGACAACGTCGCCACCCTCGGCGCGCTCCGGGCCATGGGGGTGGCCATCGACGACGACGGCGACGGAACGCTGCGCGTGCACGGCGTCGGTCTCCACGGACTGCGCGCGCCGACCGCTCCGCTCGACTGCGGCAACTCCGGCACCACCATGCGCCTGCTCGCGGGTCTGCTCGCCGCGCAGCCCTTCGCGTCGGTGCTGGTCGGCGACGCGTCGCTCTCGCGCCGCCCCATGGCGAGGGTCGCGACCCCCCTGCGCCGCCGCGGCGCGCGCATCGAGGGGGCGTTCTCCCCGACGCGCCCCGGCGAGATCACCGCGCCGCTCACCATCGGCCCGCTCGTGCCCCCCGCCCAGCTATGCGAGATCGAGCACGAGATGAGCGTCGCGAGCGCGCAGGTCAAGAGCGCGCTGCTGCTCTCGGGCCTCTACGCCTCGGGGCCGACGTGGGTGCGAGAGCCCGTCGTCTCGCGCGACCACTCCGAGCGCATGCTGCGCGCGCTGGGCGTCCCGCTGCGTGGGGCCGGCCCCATCGTCGAGCTCGACCCCGCAGGCTGGGACGCGCGCCTCGCGTCGTTCGCCATCGACGTCCCGGGCGACCTCTCCGCCGCCGCGTTCCCGCTCGTCGCGGCGGCCATCGTGCCGGGCAGCCAGGTCGCCGTCCGTCGCGTCGGCGTGAACCCGACGCGCACCGGACTGCTCGACCTCCTGCGACAGATGGGCGCGCGCCTCGAGGTCCAGGTGCGCGACGACGTCCTCGGCGAGCCGCTCGCCGAGCTGCTGGCGGCCTACTCCGACCTGCGCGGCTCGCTCGTCGCGGGCGAGCTCGTCACCCGCGCCATCGACGAGGTGCCCATCGTCTGCGCGCTCGCCGCGCGGGCGAGGGGAGTCTCCGAGATCGCCGACGCGGGCGAGCTGCGGGTGAAGGAGAGCGACCGCATCGCCGAGATGGTGAGCGTGCTCCGCGCGTTCGGCCTCGAGGCCGACGAGCGCCCCGACGGTCTCGTCGTCGAGGGTCGCCCCGACGCGCCGCTTCGGGCCGCGGAGGTCCACTCGCGCGGCGACCACCGCATCGCGATGGCGGCCGCGGTGCTGGCCCTCACCGCCGACGCGCCGAGCGTCATCCACGACGTGGACTGCATCGCCACGAGCTTCCCGCGCTTCGTCGCCACCCTGCGCGCCCTGGGCGCGACGGTCGACGTCGCGCCCGACTGAACCGGCCAGTCCCCACGCGAGACGCGCGACTGTCTCACGCCGAGACGGTCGCCGCTTCCTGAGTCGTTTCCGGGCCTGCGGGGTGCTGGCCGCGCGGGCGCAAGCTCTGCGCGCCTGGTGGCCACACGAGCCTCATTTTGCCGAGGCAAGTTTTCGTCTTGTTCAAGTTCTGGTTCGACCCGGTAGGCGCGAAAGACGTCGGCATCCCATGTGCACTGCTTCGCCCGAAGGCCTCCGCCCGGAATCCATCCCCGAGGGGTACACCATTGAGCTCGACCTACGCCGCCACGACGTCCCGTCGACACTTCGTTTTCGCTCGCCTCGCCGCTGCCCTCCTGCCGGCCGTCGCCCTCGTGGCGTGTTCGTCGGATGGGTACCTGGCGGGGGCAGACGCCTCCACGCCTGACGGCGGCGTGGTGGAGGTCACCTCGGCCCACAACCCCGGGCAGATGCTCGGTGTCGCCACCCAGATTGCCGGCCGTGACGCCGACATGGTGCAGCGCATCGCGGTCAACACCGACGGCTGGCGGCTGGAGGGTGGCTCGGCGACGTCCCCAGGGTGGCGCTCCGCGCTGCCGGACGAGCTCGGTGCGCGCCTCGCGCCCACGGCCGACGCTCCGTTCACGATCGCCATCGGTCAGAGCGAGGTGCTTCGCCTGACGCTGAAGGCCGAGGGCGCCCGCAGCGTCCCGCTCGAGCTCGACGCGGGGCGCGCGGTGTTCACCGGCGCGTACCCCTCGACCGACCTCCTCTACGGCACCGACCCGCGAAGGGTCGAGGCCTTCTACCTGCTGCGCGACGATCGCGCGCCGACCAGCTACACGTGGCGGGTCGAGCGAGGCCAGGGCATCTTCTCGACCGAGCAGGCCGAAGACGGCTCCGTCCTCTTCTACGACGACCGCCACGTCGCCATCTTCCGCATCCCGCCGCCCGTCGCCATCGACGCGGCCGGCCTCAAGCGCGCCGGCACGCTCGAGTGGACGGGCGAGCGCGTGCGCTTCTCGATCGACACCAAGGGGATGACGTTCCCCGTCCTGCTCGACCCGGCGACGGTCGTCGTCGACTGGTCGCTGCAGAGCACCACGACCGTTCAGTCGGGCGCGCTCACCGGCGTCGCCATGGCCTACGACTCGGTGCGCACGCGCACCGTCCTGTTCGGCGGCTACAACGCGGCGTTCGGCAACGACAACGCGACGTACGAGTGGGAGGGCGGCACCGCTCGCTTCAAGCCCACCAACCTCACCGGCACGCGCCCGGCCATCCGCTCGTACCACGGCATGGCGTACGACACGTCCCGCCAGGTCACCGTGTTGTTCGGCGGCAAGGACACCGTCGCGAAGAACGACACCTGGGAGTGGAACGGCACCGCGTGGGCCCAGAAGTGCTCGACGACGCCGTGCAGCTCGACGCTCCCCGCGGCGCGCGAGCGCTTCGCGCAGGTCTACGACGCCAATGCGCACAAGACGTTCGTCTTCGGCGGCCGCAACGGCGCGACCAACTACAGCGACACCTGGGCGTGGAACGGCTCGGCCTGGTCCAACGCCTGCACCGGGGCGTGCGCTTCGGCGGCCCCCGCGGCGCGCTGGGGCGCGGCTGCGGCGTACGACGCGTCGCGCCACGTCACCGTCGTCTTCGGCGGAACGACCACCGGCACCACGGGCAACGCGCAGACCTGGGAGTGGAGCGGCACGGCCTGGGCGAACAAGGTCTCGGCCCATGTCCCGTCGTCGCGCTGGGGCGCAGCGATGGCGTACGACCCCACTCGCAACGTCGTCGTCATGTTCGGCGGCCAGACGGGCGCGGGCTCGTACGTCAACGACACGTGGGAGTGGGACGGCACCGACTGGACCCAGCGCACGCCGGCCACCGTGCCGCCCGAGCGCTCCTTCGCAGCGGCGGCCGTCTACCAGATGAACATCCTGGTCTACGGCGGCACCAACGCCAGCTCGCCGCAGCTCAACGACAGCTGGTACTACCAGTGGTTCGGCGGCACGTGCACGGTCAACGCGCAGTGCCCCCCGGCCCCCGGCAATGCAACCGGCTATTGCGTCGACAACGTCTGCTGCAGCACGGCATGCGACGGCGGCAC
>CAITLX010000808.1 GCA_903893335.1 uncultured delta proteobacterium
CGCTGCGGCTCGGCGAGGGGGACCGCGTGCGCATCGCCGCGCTGCACGACGCCGCCGCCCTCGGACACGACGGCGCGGTGGGCGAGCTGATCGAGGCGATCCGGCGCGCGGGCGCGTGGGACGAGACGCTCTTCGTCGTCACGAGCGACGCGGCCACCTCGTCGGCGCGCGTGCCGTTCGGCGAGGGGGACGACCTGAGCGAGGACGTGCTGGCGACGCCCCTCTGGCTGCGGCTTCCGCGCGGCGCCGCTGCCGGCACGGTCGTCGCCGCGCCGACGACGACCGTGGACGTCACCGCGACCGCGCTCGCAGCGCTGGGGCTCGCGCCTCCGCGCGATCTCGAGGGCACCGACCTCGCCCCCGCCGCGCTCGGCGCGCCGCTCGCGCCCCGCGCCCTGCTCGCCACGCTCGGGTCGCGCTACGCGACGCGGTGGGGGTCGCAGGTGCTCTCGGGCGAGTCGGGGCGCGTCCCCGCGCTGTGCGATCTCGCGCGCGACGCCGCGTGCGCCACCGACGCGGGTCGCGTCGCGCCGTTCACGGTCGAGGCGCTGTTCGGCGCGACCTGGCGCGCCGACGCAGCCGCGCACGCGAAGCGCCGCGGCCCACGCGAGCCCGCGGCCATCGACGACGCGACCGCGGCGGCGCTCGCCGCGTGGGGCGGCTGAGCTCAGCGCAGCCGCACGATGCGGATGGCGTCGGGCCCCGGGAACAGCTCGCGCGCGAGCCGCCAACCCGAGGGCCAGGTGGCAGGGTCGGCGAGCGCCCGATCGACCCGCCCCGGGTGCGTCGCGAGCCAGCGCGCGTCGAAGACGGCGAAGCCGAGGTCGTGCGCGCGCGCGTAGTCCTCGAGCTCGCCCAGGCTCGTGACGTACGGGAGGTAGGCGACGGCACCGCCGGGGACGGTGAGCGCGAAGCGCCCGTTGTTGGCCAGCACGCGCGCGCCGGCGGGGAGCAACTCGGCGACGGCGCGGTCGAGCGCTTCCATGCGCGCCACCGCGTCGGGCGCGCCGCGGATCTTCTCGGTGAGCCGCGCGGTGCGCGTCGCGTAGGTGACGACGAGCAGGAGCGCGAGGCCCGCGGCGGCTGCGCGTCGCCTCGACGGCCAGCGCGCGGCGAGCGCCTCGCCCACGCGGTCGGCGCCGCGCGCCACGAGCGGGACGCTGAACAGCAGCGGACCGGCGAGGTAGCGCGCGGAGAAGTCGTCGCCCGAGAGCACCGCGGGCGCGAGCCCGAGCCCGACGAGCGACGCGAGCGCCGCAGTGGCGCCGCGCGTGCGCCGATCGGCGAGCCCCGCGAAGACGCCCACGCACGCGAGCAGCGCGAGCAGCGGGTGCAGCAGCGCCATGCGGTGCACGCCCGCGCGCAGCGTCTGGCGCACGCCGGCCACGAGCCGCGCCGCGTCGGCCCGCAGCCCGCCGGAGGCGGCGCGGCGCTCGAAGTGGTCGGCGGCCACGATGGAGCGATCGGTGAAGGCCGCGTCGAGCACGAACGACGCATGATCGCCCATCAGCGAGAAGAGCACGCGCTCGTCGCGATCGTAGAGATCGCTCGACTCGTCGGCGCTCCAGGCGATGCGGCGCTCGAGCTCCACGATGGGCGCGTTGTACGTGATCTTCGGGAGGACCTCGACGCGCCCGAGGTGCGCGCGCATCCACGCGCCGTACGGCACGACCACCACACAGACGAGCGCCGCAGCCGCGAGCACGCGCGACGCGCGCTCGCGCAGGCTGCCGGCGGCGAGCCCGAGCCACGCGAGGGTGACGAAGACGACGATGATCGTCTCGGAGCGCGTGAGCCAGCCGAGCCCGAGCGCGAGCCCCGAGGCGGCCGCCCAGCGGGTGCGCCCCGTGCCGAGCGCGAGCGCGGCGCAGGCGACCGCGGTGGCCGCGGTGAGCGCGAACAGCGGCTCGAGCACGATCCCCGAGCCGAACGCGAGGTTCGGGTAGACGGCCGCGGCGACCGCCGCGAAGGCCCAGGTGGCGCGGCCGCCGAGCCCGCGCGCGAGCGCGACCATGGGCGCGACCGCGAGCGCCTGCGCGACGAGGCAGAGCGCGAGCCCCGCTCCGACGAGCGGCAGCCCCACCCGCGCGAGCGCTGCGGCGAGCAGCGGGAAGAGCGGCGGCTGCAAGAGGTCGTGGAAGAAGTGCAGCGAGCTGCGGTAGACGCCCTCGCGCGCGAGGTGATCGGCGAGGCTCAGGTAGTGCGCGCCGTCGGGCTGGTAGAGCCGCGGCGTCGCCGCCGTCGCGAGCGCGCCCACCGCGAGCGCGACCGCGCACGCGAGCGCGACCCACGCGCGACGCGCGCGATCGCTCACGGCGACGCCGCCTCGACGCGCACGGGGCCCGGCGCGCGCGGCGTGCGCAGGTACGCGAGGCCGCCCGCGAGCGCCCACTCGGCGAACTTCGGGTTGCTCTCGCGCCGCACGTGGTCGAGGTCGTCCTGAAAATCGTCGTCGACCAGCGGCGCGCCGAGGGTGAGGTCGACCACGCGCGCGGGCACCTCGCTCGCGAGCTCGGCCACGCGCTGCTCGTAGCGGCGCAGCGTCGTCTCGCGCGAGCGCGGCGACACGAGCCCCGGCAGCAGCGGAAAGAGCACGATCGTGGGCTCGACGCCGCGCGCGACGAAGTCGTCGACGAGGCTGCGCAGCGCGCGACGCTCGGCCGCGTCGTCGCAGGTCGCGAACTGCTCTTCCATGTGGCGGCGCCCCGCTGCGATGGAGGCCTCGCGCTGCTCGGCGTGCGTGGGCCCCGGCCGCACGAGATCGTGCAGCGCGTCGGTGAGCTTGCCGTAGCCGCGGTCGGACAGGAGCGTGGAGGCCGACAGCGCGCGCCCGAGGCGCCACTGAAGGAAGTTGCGGTTGTACGAGGTGAGCCCGTGCGTCGCGACGTCGGCCACGAAGTCGGAGGTGGTCCACCCGCGGGCGGGGAGGTTGGCGGGGCCCCCCACCGACGCCGGCAGCGTGCACAGGTCGTAGAACGTCGTGACGAGCACTGCGCGCGTGAGCCGCCCGCGCACCTTCGCGCCGGACGCGTCGCGCGCGTCGACGAGCGAGCGCACGCGGTGCTCCCACACCCACTGGTACGAGGTGAACGTGCCCCACTCGACCGGGATGGGGGCGAGGCGCGCCCCTCCCTCGGCCTGCAACCGGTCGCGCACCGCGAGGAACGAGCGCGTGTGGCTCGAGCCGAGCACGAGGGTGTCGGGGTCGCCCGCCTCGTAGGCGGCGACGCCCTCCTCGACCTCCATCAGCTTGGGGGGCGCGGGCACGAGGCGCTGCAGCGCCGCGTCGGCGGCGACGAGCACGAGCAGCGCCGACGCAGCCACGGCCGCTGCCTCACGCCACCCTCGCTGCCACCGAAGCTTCGCCACGTCCTCGACCCCCGCAGTCTCCGCTCACCGCACCCGCGCGCCGCCGCGCAGGGCTGGGCTCAGAACGCGCCGCCGAGGCCGACGAAGCCGCCGCCGGGCAGCGCCCACGCGACCGGCATGACCCGCACGCCGCTGGCCGTGGGGGCCTCCTTCGGATCGTACTTGTGCGGGTCGTGCGAGGTCGCGAGCAGCACGATGCCGACCACCGTGACGCCGACGCCCGCACCCGCGATCGCGTAGCCGTAGAGATCGCGCTTCTTCACGCTGTCGACCTTGGCCGCGGCGAGGTTGACGTCCGACACGAGGCCCTCGCACTCGGCCTGGTGCAGCGCGAGCGCGCCGCTCGGGTCGTAGCAGTTGCCGAGCGGGCTCTTCGCCGCGTCGAGCGTCGCGGTCTTGGTCGAGAAGTCGTCCTGCGCGGTCGACTTCTGCCCCTTGTTCCACATGAGGTAGCCGACGCCGCCGCCCGCGAGCGCGACGCCGCCGACGGTGGCGACCCACCCCCACGCGCGCTGCGTCGACTCGCTCGACGCGTAGTGCGCGCGGTAGGTCGGCGTGGGCTCGAGCACGATCTTCACCGTCGTCGTCTTGCCGCCGTCGAGCGTGACGTCGCGCTCGACCGACAGAAAATCGCCGCGCTCGACCAGCAGGCGGTGCGGCCCGCGCGCCAGCTTGAGCGGCGCCGCGTAGGGGCCGCGGCTCGCGCCGTCGACGGTGACGACGGCCTGCGTCTCGCTCAGGTCGAGCGCGAGCACGGCGCCCTCGGCGGCGATGACCGAGGTGTCCTCGTCGGGCTCGAGCGTGACCTCGCCGCTGGCGCCGTCGCCGAGCGTGATGTCGCGGCGCGCGGTGCCGTAGCCGGCGCGGCGCAGCGCGATCTCGTGCTTGCCCGGAGCGACCGTGAGCGACTGCGTCAGCGGCGTCCGACCGGCGACCTGGCCGTCGATGAGCACATCGGCGCCCGGCAGGCGCGACTTCACCGTGACGTGCGCCGCCTTGCCCTCCATGGCGACGAGCTCGAACGCGACGTCCTGCGTCGCGCCGCCGGCGATGGTGATCTCCTTGCGCTGCGGCACGTAGCCGGGCGCGACGAGGCCGACGACGTGCGTGCCCGACGCGAGGCGAATGGGGGCGGTGGTCGGCGCCTTGCCGACGTCGACGTTGTCGACCTCGATGGTGGCCGCGACGCTGGAGGCGACGTTGATGCGCGCGATGTGCGCCGTCTGGTCGTCCTTGACCTGCTTGGCGCGCGCTACCTGCTCGGGCTTGAGCCCCGAGGTGTCGGCGAGCACCTTGTCGAGGGCGTCGGCGGCGTCGACCGGGCGCCCCATGGCCGCGTAGACGAGGCCGAGGTTGAAGAGCACGACGGTGTTGCCGGTCAGGTCGTGCGCGCGCTTGAACTCGGCGAGCGCGCTCGCGTTGTCGCCGTCGTTGAAGTAGCGCAGGCCGCGGTCGAAGCGGTCGCGCGCCTCGGCCTTGGGGTCGGTGGCGGGCGCGTCGGCGCGCGCGGGGGGCGCGAGCGAGCCGACGAGCGGCACCGCGAGCGACGCGAGCAGGACATGGGCGACGAGGGGGCGTGCGAAGGTCGGCATGGGGGGTGGCGTCCTGTCCGGAGTGTATCGCGCGGGCGGGGAGCAGAGGTCAAACGCTCGACGGGCGGCGCGTCGAGCGCGACGGGGCGCTCGCGCCGAGGGTCGCGGGCGAGCCGCTCACTTGAACGGGTTGTCGCCGGCGAGCCCTCACTTGAACGGGTTGTCGGCGGCGAGCCCCTTCTGGTCGCTGCGCCGCGGAGGGGGAGCAGCGGTCGGGGGCGTGGTGGCGGGTGCCGCCGGGGTGGCAGCGACGGCGGCGCCGCCGCCAGGCGTGCCGGGCGCGCGCGGGGGGACGCGGGGGGCGCGCGCC
>CAITLX010000809.1 GCA_903893335.1 uncultured delta proteobacterium
GACCAGCGCGCACGCGTCGCGCGCAGCCCCCTCGAGCAGCGACTCGAGGTCCCCCTCGTAGCGCGGGCTGCCCGGCAGCGGCGGCAGGTGGATGACGCCGACGAGCGACGGGATCGGCCTCGACGCGTTCACTGTCCCCCCGCGTCTGCGCCGGCCGCGTCCGTCGCCGACGACTCCTGCGCGCCGTCCGTCGAGCCGGCGTCCACGCCGCTCGCGGTCAGCGAGCGCGCCGTCACGCGCACCCAGAACTCGGCGCAGGTGTCGTTCTTCACGCGCACGATGCGGTCGTCGATGAGCTGCATCTCGCCGGCGTTGCCCGCCGACGGCGCCGCGGTGTCGGTCTCGTCGACGCGCCCGATGCCGTCCTCCGAGAACGAGAGGTAGATGCCGACGTCGGTCGGCTCGGTGCCGAGCCCGTGCTCGAAGTCGTAGCGCTTGCCGCCCGGGAAATGCAGCCACGCCGAGTGCCAGCCGGAGCTCGCGTACTCGCACCCGCCCGCGCCGCACGCGACGCTCCCGCCCGTGAAGCGCTCGCTCGGGTTGCCCTCGTCCGAGGTGTCGCACGCCGCGGCGCAGCCGCACGCGAGCGCCGCGGCGAGCACGCCGCCGAGCCCGATGGCCGCGAGCCACCGGCGCTCAGCCGAGCAGGAGGGCGGCTTCCTTCGCATGGTAGGTGAGGATGAAGTCGGCGCCGGCGCGGCGCATCGAGCCGAGCGTCTCGAGGATGACGCGGTTCTCGTCGATCATGCCGGCGGCCGCGGCCGCCTTCACCATCGCGTACTCGCCGCTGACGTTGTACGCGCCGAGCGGCAGCGTGCTCGCAGCGCGCACCTTCGCGACCACGTCGAGGTAGGCGAGCGCGGGCTTGACCATCAGCATGTCGGCGCCCTCGTCCTCGTCGAGCGCCGCCTCGAGCAGCGCCTCGCGCGCGTTGCCCGGGTCCATCTGGTACGAGGCGCGATCGCCGAACTTGGGCGCGCAGTCGGCCGCCTCGCGGAACGGGCCGTAGTACGCCGACGCGTACTTCACGGCGTACGAGAGGATGGCCGTGTCGGTGAACGCCGCGTCGTCGAGCGCCGCGCGGATGCGGCCGACGCGGCCGTCCATCATGTCGCTCGGCGCGATGACGTCGACCCCGGCGCGCGCGTAGACGACCGACGAGCGCGCGAGGATCTCGAGGGTGGCGTCGTTGTCGACGTCGACCTCGCCACGCGCGTTGGTGCGCAGCACGCCGCAGTGACCGTGGTCCGTGTACTCGTCGACGCACACGTCGGCCATCACGACGAGCTCCGGGACGGCGTCCTTCATCGCGGCGATGGCGCGCGGGACGGGGCCATCGGGATCGCACGCCCCCGAGCCGGTCGCGTCCTTCGTGTGCGGCAGGCCGAAGAGGATGACGCCGCCGAGCCCGAGCGCGCGGGCCGCGCGGGCCTCGTCCGCCGCCGCGCTCACGGGCAGCTGGAAGATGCCCGGCATCGTGCCGATCGGACGCGGCGCGTCGATCGAGGCGGAGAAGAAGAGGGGGTAGACGAGGTCGTCGGGGCGGAGGACCGTCTCGCGCACGAGCGCGCGCAGCGCGGGCGTTCGGCGGAGGCGACGGGGGCGGACCTGGGGGAAACGCATCGTGAATCCGGCTTGTATCACGCCGTACCGCTCTGCGCGCGAGAGCGCTGATGCCACCGCTGGGCGTGCAGGAGCGAGGCCGGGCCAGATTCCAGGGTCGAGTGCCAAACTAGGGCCGAACGGCTCCCTCGCGGTGACGTTATTCGTCACCGGCGGGGGACGCCCCCCGCGGCGATCGGCCCCCTGCGTCATGAAACGCCCCCCGCGCGAACGAGCTACCTACCCGCGATCACTGAGAGTTTCGCGCTGGAGACCCCTGCCGCGACGCGTCAAGAACGCAGCGTCGGCCCATTGGCACGCGCCATGCTCTTGTCTCCCTCGTCGGCAACCGGCGCGGAACCCAACTCGGGCCCCCGGAGCCAGCAACTCAAGCAACACTCCCCCCACCCAAGAACAGGACGGCACTCCCATGCGCGCACTCTCCCGCATCAAGTCCCGCGGCTTCACGCTCATCGAGCTCATGATCGTCGTTGCGATCGTCGGCGTCCTCGCGGCCCTCGCGATCTACGGCGTCCGCAAGTACCTCCTCAACTCGAAGACGGCGGAAGCGAAGAACGCCCTCGGCCAGATGGCGAAGGACGCCAAGACCGCGTACGAGCGCGAGAGCATGTCGGCCACGATCATCCCGGCCGGCTCGTCGGCGGGCCTCTCGAACAACCTCTGCCTCGACGCCACGGCCCCGATCCCGGGCACCACGGCGCCGATCGTCGGCAAGAAGTACCAGTCGACCAACGACGAGTGGCTGACCGACATGGCGACTCCGGGCAAGGGCTACGCCTGCCTGAAGTTCTCGATCTCGGATCCCCAGTACTACATGTACACCTACGGCGGCTCGGCTGGCTCGGCCGGCACGTTCACCGCGACGGCGAACGGCGACCTCGACGGCAACGGCACGACGTCGCAGTTCCGCATCACCGGCTCGGCCGGCGGCGGCATCGTGTTCGTCGCCCCGAACTTCGAGGAGACGAACCCGGAGGAGTGATCCCCGGTTCGTCGCGTCGCACTCAGCGCGACGCGGTGGCGCACGCCAGGAGCCCTTCGGGGTTCCTGGCGTTCGTCATTTTGTGGCCCGAATGCGCGAAGCGCGCCTCGCCGCGAGCGCGCTCAGGGGGCCGGTGACAATTTGCGCGCGAGGTCGGCGAGCACGCGTTCGCGCACGAGCGCGACCGGCGGCGCCCCGTGCGACAGCAGCGCGTCGTGGAACGCGCGGAGCGAGAAGCGGTCGCCGAGGCGGCGCTTCGCCTCCTCGCGCAGCGACAGGATCTGCATCTTTCCGAGCGTGTACGCGAAGTAGCCAGGGTCGAAGGTGGCGCGCACCGCCTGCTCACGCGCCTCGGCCTTGTCCTGCTTGCAGTCGGCGACGAAGCGCCGCTCGGCCGCAGGGAGCGTCATGCCCCGCGTGTGCACGCCGATCGCGACGACGTAGCGGCAGTTGCGCAGCAGCGCGTCGCGCAGCTGGCCGAGGCGCACGCCGGCGTCGCCGGCGAGGAAGCCCTCGTCGACCATCATCTGCTCGACGTAGTGCGCCCAGCCCTCGACGAACGAGTAGCTGCCCGCGATCTTCTGCACCCGCGTCGGCGCGCGCTCGGCCCAGCGACCTTGCAGAAAATGGCCGGGGAACACCTCGTGGACCGTCGTCGCCACGAGCGTGCCGAAGGGGAAGACGTACTCCTCTTGCTCCTTCTTCGACCAGTGCGGGTCGGGCAGCGTGATGTAGTAGAAGGCGTTGCGCGCGGTGTCGAAGGGGCCCGACATCTCGAGCGACGCGGCGTTCCAGCGCGCGTAGGGGGGCGTCTCCTTCACGATCGCGCTGTCCTCGGTCGGCAGCGTCGCGATCGCGTGGTCGACGAGGAACTGGCGCGACGACGTCACGAGCGTCTGCGCGGTCGGGATCAGCTCGGAGGCGCGCGGTCGCTCGACCTTCGTGGTCGCGGCGAGCGCCTCGTAGGCGAGCTTGTTCGCCTGCAGGTTGGCCTCGCCCTCGCGCTCGAACGCGTCGAGGTCCACCTCGAGCCCCTCCTGCACCCGGAGCAACTTCTCGAACCGCTCGCGGCCGAGCACGTGGCTCGAGTCCCCCCTCGACGCGACCTCGCCGAGCAGCCAGCGGCCGAGCGCGTCGGCCTCGCGCGCGAGCGCCTCGTTGGTCCGCGCGAAGTCGGCCCGGAACGCCGCGTCGCCGACCCCGCCGAGGAGCTTGACGACGTCGCCACGCAGGTAGGTCGCGAAGCCGCGGAGGTTCTTGCCCGAGGTCTCGGCCGCCGGGCGAGACAGGCGCGGGGCGAGGTTGGCGCGCACGTGCGGCGCCTGCGCGAGCGCCGCCTTCTCGTGGGCGACCAGGCGGCGCGCGCGCTCCTCGAGCGGCGCGTAGTCGAGGTCGAGGTAGCCGTTGACCGAGAAGAGGTCCTCGTAGAACTGCGGACGGGTGCGCGCGAAATCGCGATCGACCAGCGAGAAGAGGTGCTCGGCCGTCTGCTGCCGCAGCAGCGCGAAGTCGAGCGCGGCGTCCTCGTCGCCGAGCGCCGCCGGGTCGATGGCGGCGAGATCGCGCTCGTCGCCGCGCAGTCGCTCGATGCGCGCCGCGATCGCCTCGCGCGCGTAGTCGCCCACCTGGCCGTCGTACTCGTGGAGCCCGAGCGTGCGGGCCCACGCCGGGTCGTCGCGCAGGAAGCCCTCGACCACGCGCGTTCGCAGAGCGTCGAACCGCGCCAGCAGGTCGGCCTGCGGGGCGGCGGGCGGCGGCGGCGCCGTGGTGGCCTGCGAGGTCGCGCTCGCCGCGACCGGGGCCGCGCGAGC
>CAITLX010000810.1 GCA_903893335.1 uncultured delta proteobacterium
CGCACCAGGGCGCACGCCTCGCGCCGTGGCGAACGACCCGCGTCCCCCCGCCGAGGCCGCCAGCGCCTCGTACACCGTGCCCATCGAGGGCATGACGTGCGCGAGCTGCGTGGGGCGCGTCGAGCGCGCCCTCGCCGCCTCGCCCGGCGTCGTGTCCGCGACGGTGAACTTCGCGTCGCGCGAGGCGCACCTCGAGGTCGCCGACCGTGACGCGCTCGACCGGGCGATCGAGGCCGTGCGCTCCGCGGGGTACGAGGCGATCGAGCCTGGCCCCGAGGCCTCGCCCGGGCCGGCCGAGCGCGCCGAGGCCGAGGCGCGCGCCACGGCCACTCGCGCGGTCGTCGCGCTCGCCATCGCGAGCGTGTCGATGGTGCTCTCGATGCCGCTCATGGGGCACGACGGGCACGCGCACGACGCGTGGGACCCGACCGCGCGCCTCTTCGCGCCGCTCGAGGCGCAGCTGCGCGCGCTGCTGCCCTGGCTCTACGCCGCGCCGCACGACGCGCTGCGCATCGGGCTCCTCGTGCTGTCGCTCCCGGTGCTCGCGTGGGCGGGGCGCTCCTATTTCACCCGCGCCTGGGCCGCTGCGCGCCACGGCACCGCCGACATGAACACGCTCGTCGCGCTGGGCGCGGGCGCGTCGTTCCTCGTCTCGCTCGTCGCCACCGCGTCGCCCTCCACCTTCGTGAGCCGCGGCCTGCCGCCGCACGTCTACTTCGAGGCGCTCGACTGGATCGTCGCGCTGCTGCTCGTCGGCTCGACGCTCGAGGCGCGCGCGCGCAGCCGCACCGGCAGCGCCGTGCAGCGGCTCATCGGCCTCACCCCCGAGACCGCCGAGCGCCTCGACGACGCCGACGCTCCGCACGAGGTCGCCGTCGCGCGGGTGCGCCGCGGCGATCGGCTGCTCGTGCGGCCAGGCGGGCGCATCGCGGTCGATGGGCGCGTCGTCGCGGGAGGCTCGTCGGTCGACGAGGCGATGCTCACGGGCGAGGCGCTCCCGGTGCCGAAGGGCGTCGGCGACGCGGTCTTCGGCGGCACGGTCAACGGCAACGGCGCGCTCACCTACGTGGCCGAGCGCGTCGGCAAGGAGACGACGCTCGCCCAGATCGTGCGCCTCGTCGAGGCCGCGCAGGGCTCGCGCGCCCCGATCCAGCGGCTGGCCGATCGGGTCGCGGCGGTGTTCGTCCCCATCGTCATCGCCGTCGCGCTGCTCGCGGCGTCCGCGTGGTGGCTCGTCGGCCCCGAGCCCCGCTCGCTGCACGCGCTCGTCGCGCTCGTCAGCGTGCTGGTCATCGCGTGCCCGTGCGCGATGGGGCTCGCGACGCCGACCGCGGTCATCGCCGCCACCGGACGGGCGGCCGAGCTTGGCGTGCTCGTGAAGAACGGCGCCGCGCTCGAGGCGCTGGGGCGCATCGACACGCTGCTGCTCGACAAGACGGGCACCGTCACGCAGGGCCACCCCGAGGTCACGCGCGTGGTGCCCGCCGCCGGCTTCGACGACGCGGCGTTGCTCGGGCTCGCCGCGGCGGCCGAGTCCGCCAGCGAGCATCCGCTCGCCGCCGCCGTCATGCGCGCAGCGGCCGCCCGTGGGCTCGTCGCGGTGAAGGCCGAGGCCTTCTCGGCCGAGCCGGGCCAAGGCGTCTGCGCTCGGGTCTGCGGCGGCGAGGTGCGCGTCGGCACCGAGGCCTGGCTCGCGAGCGCCGGCGTCGCGACCGCGCCGCTGCTCGAGCAGGCCGACCTGCTCGCGCGCGACGGGGTGACGCCGGTCTGGGTCGCCAGCGATGGCGTGCTGGCAGGCGTGCTCGGCGTCGCCGACCCGCCGCGAGCGACCTCGGCCGCAGCCGTGGCCGACCTCCGCGCGCTCGGGCTGCGGGTCATCCTGCTGACGGGGGACCGTCGCGCGACCGCCGAGGGCGTCGCGAGGGCCGTCGGCATCGACGAGGTGGTCGCCGAGGTCCTGCCCGCGGGCAAGAGCGCCTACGTCGA
>CAITLX010000811.1 GCA_903893335.1 uncultured delta proteobacterium
CTCGCGCGCGCGCTGCGCGGCACCGCGACGGTCGCCTGCCTGCGCGACGTCGAGGCGACGATGGAGCTCGAGTCGGCGGCGCGCGCGCTCGCGTGCCCGGTGGCCGGCGCGCGCCTGATCGGCGTCGGAGACGCAGCGGGCGCGGGCCCGGGGTGGGGGAGCGACGCGCTCGGCCGCGTGCCGATGCGCGCGCGCGCCGCCACGCTGGCGGCCTGGGCGACCGCGGCCGTCGTCGAGCGGCGCACGCCGGGCGACTTCTTCGGCTGATCGGTCGCTCGCCCGGCGACCTCTTCGGCTGACCGGCCGACCCGGCGCGAGCTCGCGCTGCCGAGCGGCGCGGCTCAGACCTTCTCGCTGCCCGTCTTTCCGAGCAGGCCGGCCGGCTTGACGAGCAAGACGACGATGAGGACGAAGAAGACGAGCACGTCCTGCCCGCCCGAGTACTGCGTGAGCTTCGCGAGCTCGCCGAGGATGCCGATGAGCCCGCCGCCGAGCACCGCGCCCGGGATGCTGCCGATGCCGCCGAGCACCGCCGCGACGAACGCGCGCGTGCCGATGACCTCGCCCATCGTCGGGTACGCCTGCGACTGATCGAGGCAGTAGAGGACGGAGCCGAGCGCCGCGAGGCCCGAGCCGACGGCGAACGTGAAGGCGATGATGCGACCGGTGCGCACGCCCATCAGCCGCGCCGCCTCGACGTTGGCCGAAAGCGCGCGCATCGCCTTGCCCGTCCAGGTGCGGTGCACGAGCAGCTGGAGCAGGCCCATCGTGACGAGCGTCACGACGAAGATGAGCAGGCGCGTGTGGCCGAACAGCTGCGGGTACGACTTGTAGCGGGCGGTGAACGCGAGCTGCGCGACGTTCTTGAGCAGCACCGAGACGCCGAGCGCGGTGACCAGCGGCGTGACGCGCACGTTGCCCGACGCGCGCCCGCGCGAGCGCTCGCGCAGCGGGCGGTACGCGATGCGCTCGACCAGCACGCCGAGCGCCGCCGCGAGCGCCATCGCGCCGAGCGTGCCGCACACCGCGGCGAGCACCGGGTGGTCGGCGCCCCCCAGCGCGTTGAGCAGGTAAAAGCCCGCGAACGCGCCCATCATGAACACCTCGCTGTGCGCGAAGTTGATGAGCTTGAGCACGCCGTAGACCATGGAGTAGCCCAGCGCGACGAGGGCGATCATCGCCCCCTGCGCGAGGCCGGTCACCAGGGCGTCGAGCAGCGCTTGCACGTCGGATCGCGCGGGCTCAGCCGCCGGCGGTGCTGAAGTAGGTGAACTTGCCGCCCGTGATGCGCACGACGACCAGCGGCTTCTGCGCGTTGTGGTTCGCGTCGATGCTCAGCGTGCCGGTCGCGCCCTGGAAGCCCTTGGTCGAGGCGATCGCGTTCTTGATCGACTCGGGCTTGAGGTCGGGGGCGCGCGTCATCGCGTCGTAGAGCAGCTTGGCCGCGTCGTAGCCCTGGGCGGCGAGGCTCGACGGCTCGCGGTGGAACTTCGCGCGGTAGTCGGCGACGAAGCGCTGCGAGTTGGGCCACGGCACGTCGGGCGCGTAGTGGTTGGTGAAGAACGACCCCTCGAGCTCGGCGGCCGCGCCCTTCAGCAAGTCCTCCGAGTCCCAGCCGTCGCCGCCGAGGAAGCTGGCGCCCGACATGCCGAGCGTCTTGGCCTGCCGCGCGACCTGCACCATGTCGTTGTAGTAGTTGGGCACGAACACGAGCTCGGGCGCGGCGGCCTTGATCTGCTCGAGGTACGTCGTGAAGTTCGTCTCGCCCTTCTGGTAGCCCTTGTCGGCGACGATGGTCGCGCCGAGGCGCTTGGCCTCGTCGCGGAACGTCTGCGCGAGGCCCGACGAGTAGGCGTCCTGCGCGGCGTAGAGGATGGCGAGCTTCGTCCGGTGCTGGCCGGTGACCGCGAACACCGCGGCCTGCTGGCCCTGCATGTCGTCGGTGAAGCAGGCGCGGAAGACCCAGTCCTTGCCCTGCGTCACGGTGACGTTGGTGCTCGACGGCGTGATCATCGGCACGTGGCTGGTGTTGGCCACCTGGCCGCCGGCCAGCGAGCGGCTCGACGCGACCTCGCCGAGCACCGCGACGACGTGGTCGCGGTCGATGAGCTGCTTGACCTTGATCGAGGCCTCCTGCGGGCTCGACTTGTCGTCCTCGGCGACGATCTTGATCTTCTTGCCCTTCACGCCGCCGGCGGCGTTCGTCTGCTCGGTGGCGAGCTCGATGCCTTGCTGCGTGTCGATGCCGAACGTCGAGTCGCTGCCGGTCAGGCTGAGGAACGCGCCGACCGCGATCGTCTCGCCGCCGCCCGCGGAGGCCGCGCCGCCGCCGGCCGGCTTGCTGCACCCCGCGAGGAGCCCGAGGCCGACCACGAGGGCCCAGGAGGAACAGATCAGGGTGCGGCGTGCGAGCATCGGCGGCGTCTCCTCGGGCCGCCGGGGCGGCCGCAGTGCGAGCCCGTACGACTACCACAGCGGGCGCGACGGACGAACCCGGGGCGAAGGCTCCGCGGCACCTGACTGCCCGCCCCGGGGCGCGCGGCTCAGCGCGGAGGGCCCGCGCCGAGATCGACCGCGGGGCCGAAGCTCTGGAGGCGGGCCGTCTCGTGGGCGAGCTCCGCGCCGGCGCCGGCCTCGACCTCGAGCGCGGCGATGCCCACGTCGGGGCAGAAGGTCGTCGTCGTGCGGCGAGGCGCGTCGCCGCCGCGCTCCTCGACGGTGACCACGCAGCCGACGAACGAGCCGGCGGGCACCGTGACGCGAGCGTCGGCGTCGCGCACCGTGACCCGCGCGCCGTCGTCGCCGGCCCACGAGGCGCCCGCGGTGAGCGGCGCGCGCAGCAGGTAGGCCCCGCCCGGATCGCGCGCGACGCCGTCGGGGCGCACGACGAGCGAGCGCGCGCGTGCCCCGGTGGTCAGCGTCACGCGGCCTGCGGGGCCGCGGCGCACGCGCGTGACGAAGATGCCGCGGGTGCCCGTGACCTCGTCGGCCGTCGCGTAGGCGAA
>CAITLX010000812.1 GCA_903893335.1 uncultured delta proteobacterium
CCGTGGCCGAGACATCGCCGGGCTGGCGCGCAAGCAATGTCGTTGAGCCGCCGCCGTCAAGGTTGATCGCGGCAGTGACGCCGTCCGCCACGAGCAGGTCGGCCAGATCGGCCGCGACGTCGAGCGACCAGGGCACGACCGCCGGGACGAACACGAGGCCACGCCGCGGCGAGGGCGTTGCCGGCAACGGCTCGGCCTCGGCCGAGCGCAGGTGGCGCGCGCGAGCCCGCGACGCGAAGAGCAGCGCCGCGCCGATGGCGACGAAGGGCGCGAGCGGCAGCCCGGGCACCGCGCCGAGCGCGAGGACCATCAGCCCGGCGACCTGCAGCGCCCGAGGCGCGCCGAGCAGCTGCGACGCGAGCTCTCGGCCGAGCGGCGTGTCGGGCTCCTCGCTGGCGACGCGCGTGACGAGGATGCCGGCGGCCGTCGCGAGCACGAGCGCCGGGATCTGCGTGACCAGGCCGTCGCCGATGGTGAGCAGGCCGTAGCGGTGGAGCGCGGCCTCGACGCCGAGCCCGCGCTGGCCGACCCCGATGGCGAGCCCGCCGAGCAGGTTGATGCAGGTGATGAGCAGCGACGCGACGACGTCGCCCTTCACGAACTTCATCGCGCCGTCCATCGCGCCGTAGAACTGCGACTCGCGCGCGAGCTGACGCCTCCGGCGGCGCGCCTCGGCGCCGTCGATGCTGCCGCTGCGAAGCTCGGCGTCGATCGCCATCTGCTTGCCGGGCATGGCGTCGAGCACGAAGCGCGCGCCGACCTCGGCGACGCGCTCGCCCCCCTTCGCGATGACGACGAACTGGATGATGGTGAGGATGAGGAAGACGACGGCGCCGACGACGTAGTTGCCCCGCACCACGAACTGCCCGAACGACCGGATGACCGAGCCCGCGTCGGCCTGCAGGAGGATGAGCCGCGTCGACGAGACGTTGAGCGCGAGGCGCAGCAGCGTGGTGAGCAGGAGCAGCGTCGGGAAGGTCGCGATCTGCAAGGCGTCGGGCACGTAGAGCACGACGAGGAGCACCGCGACCGAGAGCGAGAGGTTGGTCGCGAGCAGCGCGTCGAGCAGCCACGTCGGGAGCGGCACGATCATCAGCGCGACGACCGCGACGACCAGCAGCGCGAGGACGGCCTCGGCGGCGCCGACGTGCTCGAGCCGGAGCGGGGAGGCGAGGCGGCGGACCGTGGGCGAGGGGGGCATCGAGCCGGGAGAATAAGCAAAACGCGATGAACCGGCCAGCCGGGATCCTCGAAGTTCTCGCGGGCGGCGGGGGTCGAGTAAGATGCGAGGCACCGGTCCACGTGGGTCAATTCTCCGACGCTCGCCCCTTCCCGCTGTCCTCCTTCGGAGGCACCGACGTCGGCAAGCGCCGCACCTCGAACGAGGACGCCTTCCTCGCCAACGACGAGCTCGGCCTGTACGTCGTCGCCGACGGCATGGGGGGGCACGCGGCGGGCGAGGTCGCGAGCGAGGAGGCCGTCGACACGATCTTCGGCATGGTCTCGCGCGGCCTGCGCGCGCTGCCGCAGATCGTCGGCCACATGACCGAGGAGCACGCGCGCGCGGCGTCGCGCGTCATCGAGGGGGCCGTGCAGGCCGCCACGTACATGGTCTTCGCGCTCGGCGAGCTCGACCGCGAGAAGTCGGGCATGGGCACGACGATCAGCGCGCTGCTCGTGCTCGGCGACTACGCCGTCACCGCGCAGGTCGGCGACAGCCGCATCTACCATGTGCGCGGCGACGACATCGTGCAGATCACCGAGGATCACACGCTCATCGGCTGGCAGATCAAGCAGGGGCTCATCACCGCCGACGAGGGGCGCCGCTCGCCGCACCGCAACGTCATCACGCGCGCCGTCGGCAACCGCGACTACGTCGAGGTCGACACCGGCCTCGTGCCGCTCTCCTCGGGCGATCGCTTCCTGCTCTGCTCCGACGGGCTGCACGGCTTCATGCGCACCGAGGAGATGAGCGCCGTGCTCCGCCTCGAGCGCGAGCCCGCCGTCCAGAAGTTCATCGACGTGGTCAACCACCGCGGCGGCCGCGACAACATCACGGCGATCGTCGTCGACGTCGGCTGAGCCCGAGCGGCCCGCGCGGAGGGCCGCTTTGTTGCCCCGGCGCGTTCGCGCTTGCTACGAGCGGGGGAGGAGACCCGTTCCATGAGCAAGCGTCGCGTCGGTGTCGTGATGGGAGGAACGTCGGGCGAGCGTGAGGTGTCGCTCCGCTCGGGCGCGGCCGTCGCCGATGCGCTCGAGGCAGCGGGCCACGAGGTCGTGCGCGTCGTGCTCGCCGACGGGGAAGACCCCGGCCGGGCCCTGGCGCGCGCGCGGATCGACGTCGCGTTCCTCGCGCTGCACGGGCGGCTCGGCGAGGACGGCTGCATGCAGGGCATGTGCGAGCTGTACGGCATCCCGTACACGGGCTCGGGCGTGCTCGCGAGCGCGCTCGCGATGGACAAGCTCAAGGCCAAGGAGCTCTTCCGCCTGCACAACGTGCCGACGCCGCCCTACTACTGCGTTTCGGCCGGCTACGACCCGGCCGACCTGCGCGAGATCCACGGCTCGTTCGGCTTCCCGGTCATCGTCAAGCCGCGCGGCGAGGGCTCGTCGCTCGGCGTCGCCAAGGCGTCCTCGCACGAGGAGCTCGAGCAGGCGCTCGCCCGGGCGCTCGAGCTGGACGAGGTCGCGATCGTCGAGCGCTTCGTCGCCGGCATCGAGGTCAACGTCGGGGTGCTCGACGGGCGCGTGCTCGGCGCCATCGAGATCGTGCCGCGCTCGGGCATCTACGACTACGAGGCGAAGTACACGCCCGGCATGACCGAGTACTTCATGCCCGCTCGGCTGCCGTCGACGCGCTACCGCGGGGTGCTCAACCTCGCCGAGCGCGCGGTGCGTGCGCTCGGGTGCACGGGCGCTGCGCGCGTCGACCTGCTCGTGACCGAGGGGCACAACGAGTACGTGCTCGAGGTCAACACGCTGCCGGGCATGACCGAGACGAGCCTCCTGCCGAAGATCGCCCGCGCCGCCGGCTACGACTTCCCGCAGCTCTGCGAGGCGATCCTCGCCTCGGCGCGCCTGCACACGCCCGGCGCGCGCAAGCGCCCCGCGCCGAGCACCGCCGTGGTCCACGAGGTCGGCACGCTCGTCGAGCCCGTCGCCTTTCGACGCGTCGCGGGCTGACCCGAGCGCGCGCCGACGCGCTATGGTCGGCGCCCGTGCCGACCGCGTCCCTTCGCATCGTGGCCGACGGCGTCGGCCGTCGCTATGGTGCGGTGCGCGCGCTGGCCGACGCGTCGATCGCGCTCGAGCCAGGCGAGATCCACGCCATCGTGGGTGAGAACGGCGCGGGCAAGAGCACGCTGCTCGCGCTGCTGGCGGGGGCGCGCGCGCCGGACTCCGGCACCGTGTCCGTCGGTGGCGTCCCGCTCGTGCCGGCCACGCCGCGCGAGGCGCTCCGGCGCGGCGTCGGGCTCGTGCGCCAACACTTCTCGCTGTTCGACGCGCTGAGCGTGGAGGACAACGCCGCGCTCGGCGCGGAGCTCACGCGGGGGTTCGGCGTGCTCGACCGACCGGCCGTGCGCACGCGCCTCGCGCGCCTCGCCGAGCGGGCCGGGCTCGACCTCGGAGCGCTCGGCCTGCCGGCCGGTGCGCTCGCGGTGGGGGCGCGGCAGCGCCTGGAGATCGTGCGCGTGCTGTGGCGCGACGCGCGGGCGCTGCTGCTCGACGAGCCGACGGCGGTGCTCACGCACGGCGAGGCCGCCGCGCTCTACGCCACGCTCCGCTCGCTCGCCGGCGAGGGGCGCACCGTCGCCGTCGTGACGCACAAGCTCGACGAGGTGCTCGCGCACGCCGACCGCGTCACGGTGCTGCGCCGCGGTCGCGTGGTCGGCTCGTGGGCGACGGGCGCGACGTCGGCCGAGGAGCTCACGCGGGCGATCATGGGGGACGCGAGCCTGCCGACGCTGCTTCGGCTCGAGCCCCCGAGCGTGGCTCCCGCGCGCTTCACCTTCTCGGCGAGCGAGGGTGGGCTCGATCTGAAGCTCGAGGTGCGCCCGGGCGAGATCGTCGGCGTCGCAGGGGTCGAGGGCAACGGGCAGCGCGAGCTCGTGCGGGCGATCGCGGGGCTCGAGGGCTCGTCGCGAGCGACGGTGGTGCTCGACGGGGTCGCGCTCTCGGGCGGGCCCGCGGAGCGCCGCCTCGCGGGGCTGACGGTCGTGCACGAGGACCGCCAGGTCGACGGGCTCGTGCTCGACGCGACGCTGGGCGACAACCTCGTGCTCGGCGATCTCGGGCGATGCGACGAGGCGGCGACGATCGCGCGGCGCATCCGCGCGTTCGGCATCGTGCCGGCCGACCCGTCCGTCGCGGTGCGATCGCTGTCGGGGGGCAACCAGCAGAAGGTGGTGGTGGCCCGCGCGCTCGACCGAGAGGTGGGCGCGGCGGTGCTCGCGCAGCCGACGCGCGGCGTCGATCTGGCGGCGCAGCGCGCGGTGCACGCGGCGATCGTGGAGGTGGCGCGCGCGGGGGCCGCGGTCGTGCTCGTGAGCGCCGACCTGGGCGAGCTTCGCGCGCTCGCGCATCGGCTGGTGGTGCTCGTGCGCGGCAAGGTCGCCGCCGAGCTCCCCATCGACGTAGACGACGCGACGCTCGGGCGCGCGATGCTCGGGCTGGAGCAGGTGGCATGAGGAGCGTGAGGCTCGGGATGGAGCGAGCTGCGTGAGGCGCGCGAAGCTTCGTGGCCTGGGGGCCGGCGCGTGGCCGGTCGTGACCGCGCTCGCGGCGGCGGTGCTCGTGCTCGACCTGCTCGCGTGGGGCTACGGCGAGGCGCCGCTCGCCACGCTCGGGCGCGCCTTCGCCGGCACGTGGGGCACGCCCTACGGCATCGGGCAGGTGCTGTTCAAGGCCACGCCGCTCGTGTTCGCGGGAGCCTCGGTGGCGTTCGCGCTGCGCGCCGGGTTGTTCAACATCGGCGCCGAGGGGCAGATCGCGCTCGCGAGCCTCGCGGCGGCGCTCGTGGGCGCGTCGCTCCCCGCGCACACGCCTGCGGCGGTCGCGCTGCCCTGCGTCTGCCTCGTGGCCACCGTCGTCGGAGGCGCGTACGGGGCGGTGCCCGGGGTGTTGCGCGCGCGCTTCGGCGCGCACGAGGTCATCGCGACGTTGATGCTCAACCGCATCGCGTCGGCGATCGTCTCGTGGTCGCTCGCGCACGGGGCTGCGCTGCACGGCACCGTTCGTACCGCCGACGTGGTCGCGGGCGCCAGGCTCACGTCGCTCGGCACCTGGCTGCCCGCCTGGCGCGGGAGCGCCGTCAGCCTCGCGCTGCCGCTGGCCGTGGGCGTCTGCTTCGCGGCGTTCGCGTGGGGGCGGTCGAGCCGCGCGGGGCGCGAGATCGCCTGGGTCGGGCTCGGCGCGCGCGCCTCGGCGGCGCAGGGCGTGCCGGTCGCGCGTCGCCTGGTGCAGGCGATGGCGGGGGCGGGGGCGCTCGCGGGGCTCGCCGCGACCTCGACCGTGCTCGGGTACAAGGGCTACTACGAGGCGGGCCTGGGCGCCGGCGCAGGGTTCGCAGGGATCGCCGTCGCGCTGCTCGGACGCGGTCACGCGCTCGGGATCGTGCTGGCGGCGCTGCTGTTCGGCACGCTCGATCAGGCCGGGCTCTCGATCAACGCGCGCGTGCCGCGCGAGGCGATGGACGTGCTCCAGGCCGTCGTCATCCTCGTCGTCGCGCTCGCGGACGTCGCCGCGCGCGACGCTGCGCGCCGGGAGGCGACGACATGAGCGGCTCGGTCGGCGCGACGATGGCGGTCGAGACGCTGCGCATGAGCGTGCCCTACGTGTGCGCCGCGCTCGGCGGCGTGGTGAGCGAGCGCAGCGGCGTGGTCAACATCGCCCTCGACGGGTTGATGCTCGCGAGCGCGCTGGGCGGCGTGGCCACGGCGATCGCGACGGGCAGCGCGGTCGCGGGGGTGGCGGGCGGCGTCGCCACCGGGGTCCTGCTCGCGCTGCTGCACGCCGTCGTGGTGGTGCGCGGGCGCGTGGACGGCATCGTCAGCGGCGTCGCGATCCAGTTGCTCGCGGCGGCGGGGACGCGCTTCACGCTGCGCGCGCTGTACGACAGCGCGTCGAACTCGCCGAGCATCGAGGGGTTCCGGCTCGGCCCCGCGGGCGCCGGCGCGACCGAGGCGCTCGCGCGCGTGCTGCTCGATCCCATCGCGTGGCTCGCGCTGGTCGCGGTCGCGGGTGTCCCCTGGCTGCTGCGCTCGACGAGGTTCGGTCTGCGCCTGCGCGGCGCCGGCGAGAACCCCGAGGCGGCGGCGGCAGCGGGCGTGAACGTCGGCGCGGTTCGCATCGCGGCAGTCGCGCTCTCGGGGGCGCTGTGCGCGCTCGGCGGGCTGCACCTGGCGTTCGACCAGCACCGCTTCGAGTCGGGGATGACCGGCGGTCGCGGCTTCATCGGGCTCGCAGCGGTCATCGTCGCGGGCTGGCGACCGGGGCGCGCGGTGCTCGCCTGCCTGGGGTTCGCCGCGCTCGATGCGGCGCAGATCGTGCTGCAAGACCGCGTCGCGGTCGCGCATGAGCTGCTTCAGGCGCTTCCGTACGTGGCGACGCTCGTCGCCATCGCCGGGCTCACCCGCGGCGCGCGCGCGCCTGCGGGGCTGGGCCGCCACCCCGACCCCCACCCGTGACGCCCATGCCGACCGAGAAGCTCTACTGGACGGACCCGCACGGCACCGCGTTCGAGGCCACGCTCGTCGCGGCGAGCGCGTTCGGGGGAGCGCCGTCGGTCGTGCTCGACGCGACGCTCTTCTACCCCGAGGCGGGGGGCCAGCTCGGTGACCGAGGCGTGCTCGTGATCGACGGCGCGCTCGTGCACGTCCTCGACGTGCAGGTCGATGACGACGGCGTGATCCACCACCTCGTCGCCGACGTGGGCGCGCTCGCCGCGGGGGCGCGGGTCGCGGGGACGATCGCCGCCGATCGCCGCGCCGACCAGATGGCCCAGCACACCGGCCAGCACATGCTCTCGCGCGCGCTGCTCGAGGTGGCCGGCGCGGAGACCCGCTCGTCGCGCCTCGGCGCCGAGACCTCGACGATCGACACGCCGCTCGCTGCGCTCTCCGAGGCCGACGTGGCGCGCGCG
>CAITLX010000813.1 GCA_903893335.1 uncultured delta proteobacterium
CGGGGCACCCCGGGCCCTAGATGGGTTGCGACCCGCCGCCGGAAGGAAGATAAAGGGTACACGGCGCGGCTCCGGTCGACCGGCACGCGAAGGAAAGGCTGCGACGATGGCGTTGGCGAGTTGGGCGAGGGGGGTTCTGGCGGTGGTGTGCGCCTCGGCGGTCGCCGTCGGGTGCAGCAGCAGCAACGGCTCGCCGCCGTTCGACGACGACGCGGGCGCCGACGGCTCGGTCACGCGCGACGCGAGCGGCCCGTGCACGACGGCCGCCGACTGCGACGACGCGCTCTCGTGCACGATCGACACCTGCTTGCAGGGGGCGTGCTCGCACGTGCCCGGGCCCAACGCGGGCGCCACCGCGTGCCCCGGGGGCAAGCTCTGCGACGCGGCCCTGGGCTGCGTCAGCGGCCCCGCGTGCGCGACGAGCGCCGACTGCGCGCGCACCTGGGCGGGTGACGCGTGCAAGACCAACGTCCGCTGCGACGCGCAGACCTCGACCTGCACCTTCGACGTGCTCGACAAGGACGGCGACAAGCACCCGCCGGTGGTGTGCGGGGGCGACGACTGCGACGACAGCTCCGCCGCCGTCGTGCCCGGCATCCCCGAGGCGTGCAACGGCAAGGACGACAACTGCGACCAGGCGACCGACGAGGGCGCGACCTGCCCCGGGGTCGCCGTGTGCCAGGCAGGCGCGTGCCACTGCGACGCGCAGAACACCTGCGGCGCCGACTGCGTCGACCTCCAGACCGACGAGGCGCACTGCGGCACCTGCGCCACCCGGTGCCCGAGCGGCGGCACCTGCACCAAGGGCGTGTGCGCCTGCTCGCCCAACGCGACGGTGTGCACCGGCGCCTGCGCCGACCTCCAGACCGACCCGGCGCACTGCGGCACCTGCGACGGCTCGTGCGCCACCGGCTACTCGTGCGTCGGCGGCCACTGCGCCTGCACGAAGACCTCGTGCGGCGGCGTGTGCGTCGACACCCAGATCGACGCGCTCAACTGCAACGGCTGCAACAAGAAGTGCGCGGCCGGCCTCGCGTGCGTCGGCGGCGCCTGCCAGTGCGCGGTCGGCACCAAGTCGTGCGGCGGCGTGTGCATCGACGTGCAGACCGACGAGGCCAACTGCGGCACCTGCGGCACGCACTGCGCCGTCGGCGGCGTGTGCACCGGCGGCGTGTGCGGCTGCCCCTCGGGCCAGAAGCTCTGCTCGGGCGCCTGCATCGACCCGCTCACCGACCCGAACAACTGCAGCTCGTGCGGCACCAAGTGCTCGGGCGGCGGGTGCCAGTCGGGCCAGTGCGTCGCCTGCGCGCTCACCGACCTCTCCGTCATCGTCGATCAGTCCGGCTCGATGTCGGCCGCCTTCGGGCCGTCGCCCGGCACGCGCTACTCGGAGATGGTGAGCGCGGTCGACACCTTCGTCGGCGACACCAAGTCGATCGGCGTCGGCTTCGCGATGCAGTTCCTCGGGCTGCCGGTCGGCACGACCGCCACCGACTCGTGCGTCGCGAGCGACTACACGAACATGGAGGTCCCCATGGCCGCGCTCCCGGCCAACGCGGGCACCGTCGTCAGCAGGCTCGCCAGCCACAGCGCCTCGACCGGCTCGCCCCCCGTGCCCGCGCTGCAAGGCGTGCTCGCGTACGCCAAGACGTGGCGGCAGAACAACCCGACCCACAAGGGCGCCGTCGTGCTCATCACCGACAGCCTCCCGCTGGTGTGCACGACGGTCGGCGTGACGACCGATCTGGTCGCCGCTGCGCAGAGCTACCTCGGCGGCAACCCGTCGGTCCCCACCTACGTCATCCAGGTCGGGGCCGACGACGGCCCCACCGCCTACGACCCGGTCGCGGCTGCGGGCGGCACCAGCGCCGCGTACCACCCGAGCAGCGGCGCCGACATCCTCGCCGAGCTTCGGGCGATCCGCGCGAGCCTCACCGGCTGTCCCTGACGGGAGTGCCGGGGGAGCGCCGACGCCCGTCGTGGTATGCTCATCGGCTCCGCAATGATGCTGCCCGCTGGCAAGGCCCCGACGGCCGAAGGGACGCTCGCCAAGACGCCCTTTCCGCACCTGCTCGTCTACATGGCCGACCGCGCGCTCACCGGCACGGTCGTGCTGACGACGCCGCGCGACGGCGAGCCGGCGGCGATGAACGGCATCTGCTTCCGCGAGGGTGCCCCCTCGAAGGTGCGCGTCGCCGACGCCGTGCACCACCTCGGGCGCGTGCTGCTCGAGCTCGGCCTCATCGACGACGACGGCCTCAACGCCTCGCTCGCGACGCTCGCCGAGACGAAGATGCTGCACGGCGAGCTGCTCGTGCGCACCGGGCGCATCGACAAGGCGGGGCTGGTCGCGGGGCTGCGCGCCCAGATCGTGCGCAAGATGTCGCACCTGTTCACGCTCCCGTCCGAGACGGCGTTCGCGTTCTACCAGGACGCCAACCTGCTCGAGGACTACGGCGGCACGGAGATGACCCCGGTCGAGCCGCTCGGGCTCATCTGGGCGGCGGTGCGCACGCGCCACGACGATCCGGTGGTCGACGCCCTGCTCGGGCGCCTCGGCGCCACCCCGCTGCGCCTGCACGAGGACTCGGACATCGCGCGCTTCTCGCTCAGCCCCCACGAGCAGGCGGCGATCGACCTCATCCGCGCCCGCCCGCTCACGCTCTCCGAGCTGCTCGCGAGCGAGGTCGCCCCGCCGCGCACGCTGCGCCTGCTGGTCTACGCGCTGCTCATCACGCGCCACCTCGACCACGGCACCCAGGCGCTGCCGGTCGGCGTGCGCTCGCCGCGCAGCGCCAGCCCGTCGGTCGCGCTCGCGCGCGTGCGGCTCAAGTCGCGCGCGGCAGCGGCGGCCGCCGCGGCTGCCAGCGGCCCGTCGTCGTCGCGCCCGCCCCCCTCGCGCTCGGTCCTCCCCGTCGCGACGCTGCTCAACCCCGAGCACCTCGAGCGCCGCGACGAGATCGTGCGGCGCGCCGAGAGCGTCGACAAGGAGGACTACTTCACGATGCTCGGCGTCCCGCGCGACGCGAGCGACGAGGCCGTGCAGAGCGCCTACTTCGCGCTCGCCAAGCGGTGGCACACCGACCGCCTCCCGCCCGATCTCGCCGACGTGAAGCGAGACGCCGCGAAGGTGTTCGCGCGCATCACCGAGGCGTTCGACACCTTGAGCGACGCGGGGCGGCGCTCGAAGTACGCCGAGCTGCTGAAGGGCGGCACCGGCTCGCCCGAAGAGCAGCAGAAGATCCAGAAGATCATCGACGCGACCACCGATTTTCAGCGCGCCGAGGTCTGCTTCCGCAAGCGCGACTACGTGGGCGCCGAGAAGTACGTCACCCGCGCGTTCGAGGCCGACCCCGAGCAGGGCGACTACGTCGCGCTCTACTGCACGCTCAAGGCGCAGGCGCGCGACGCCTCGGCCCCCGTCGAGGACCTCCTTCAGCTGCTCGACGGGGCGGTGGCGCGCAACCCCAAGTGCGAGCGCGCGTTCATGGCGCGCGCGCAGCTCTACCGGCGGGTCGGACGCCGCGAGCACGCCATGAGCGACTACCAGCGGGTGGTCGAGCTCAACCCGCGCAACGTCGACGCGACGCGCGAGCTTCGCCTCTCCGAGATGCGCAGCGGCCGCGTCGACGGCCCTCCGTCGAACCGCCCCACCCCCGCTGCGGCGCCCAAGCCGGCCCCCTCGTCGAAGCCGGGCGCGAAGCCCGCCGCCGAGAAGGGCAAGGACTCCATCTTCAACATGGACCTCGGCAAGCTGTTCAAGCGCTGACGGATCTCGAAGGCGGTTCAACCGCTGAGCGGATCTCGAGAGCGGTTCAACCGCCGACGTCGCGGCTTCCCTCGCGTCGCGCTCCGGCGAGCGCGCCCACCTGTCGCAGCGCCTCGTAGAGAACGATGCCGACGGCGGTCGCGAGGTTGATCGACCGCACGGCGCCCAGCGTGGGGATGCCGAAGACGCGATCGCGGTGGGCGTCGAGGAGCGTGTCGGGCAGCCCCACGCTCTCGCGGCCGAACACGAGCCTGTCGCCGGGGCGGTAGTCGGCGTCGAGGTAGCTCCGCTCGGCCGACGCGCTGAAGAGGGCGAGCCGCGCGTCGGGCGCGTCGTGCACGAGGTGCGCGAAATCGAGGTGGCGCCGGAGATCGACCAGGTGCCAGTAGTCGATGCCGGCGCGCCGCAGCGAGCGGTCGTCGATGCGGAAGCCGAGCGGCCCGACCAGGTGCAGAGGCGAGGCGGTCGCGGCGCAGAGCCGGGCGATGCTGCCGGTATTCGGCGGGATTTCGGGCTCGACCAGCACGACGTGCAGCGGCACCTCGAGGGGCGAGGCCCGCAGGCGCGGCTGGTGGTCGCGGGCCATCGGGGCGGCACGCTTACGAGCGGGGCCCCTCGGGCGCAAGCGCCGAACCCCGCCGGGGGGCGAGGGTCGCCTTGACGCGACTCGGAGCGGCCAAGTAGCCTCGGCCCCTCGAACCATGCGACCCGCGCGCAGCCTGAAGCCCCTCGCCGCCGCGCTCGCGTGCGCTGCGGCCCTGGCCTTTGCCGGTCAGGCGAGCGCCGAGCCCATGGATCCGGCGCTCGAGCGGCTCGTGCTGCCGAGCAGCGTACCCTGCGTCGTCTCGACCGCGGCCGGCCCGGGCACGTTCAGCGGGCTGGCGCGGTGCGCGCGCGACCAGGCGTCGTTCCTGCGCCTCATCAACCAGATGGGCTTCGCCATCGCGCCGACCGCGATGCACTCGGCGCGCACGACCGGCTTCGGCGGCTTCCAGTTCTCGCTCGAGGGCTCGTACACCTCGATCGACTCGAGCGCCGACTACTGGC
The DNA here is from genome assembly GCA_903893335.1 of uncultured delta proteobacterium. Taxonomy (GTDB): domain Bacteria; phylum Myxococcota_A; class Polyangia; order Polyangiales; family Polyangiaceae; genus CAITLX01. The sequence continues at coordinate 4,817 of CAITLX010000813.1, forward strand.
AGCGCGGCACCCAGGGCGCGGTCGACCCGAACAGCCAGCGCCACTCGGTGAAGAACACCGGGCCCGACTCGTCGCTCGGCGTCTACCTCTTGAAGATCCGCAAGGGCTTCCCCTTCGGGCTCGAGGTCACGGGCAACGTCGGCTACCTCGCCCACTCGTCCATCGTCGTCGGCGGCGCCGACGTGCGCTGGAGCATCGTCGAGGGCTTCCGCACCGGCGTGCCGGGCATCTTCCCCGACCTCGCCGTCGGCGCCGGCGTGCGCACCATCACCGGCTCGCCTCAGCTGCTGCTCACGGTCGCGAGCATCGACACGCAGATCTCCAAGCCGCTGGTGATCGCCGACTCGTCGGTGCTGACGCCGTACCTCGGCTACCAGTACCTGCACATCTACGGCGACTCGGGCCTCGTCGACGCCACGCCCAACACCGACCCGCTCGGCTACTGCGGCTACAAGGGCGTCGACCAGCCCGGCACGCCTGGCAGCGGCGCGAAGGGCGCGTACGTGGGGCAGCCCGTCTGCGGCTCGGGCACCGTCGCCGACTTCAACAACACGTTCGTGTTCGACCCGGTGCGCCTCAACCGCCACCGCATCATCATGGGCGTCGCGTACCGCTACGAGGTCGTGGCCGTCAGCATGCAGTACATGACCGATCTGGTGAACCCGGCCGACGCGAACTCGGGCGCCGCCGCCGACGCGCTGAAGGACGTGGGGCGCCAGTCGACGTTCGCGTTCGACGTCGGCGTCGCCTTCTGAAGCCCCTCGTGGCGCCTGCGGTCCGCGCCGCGGCGCTCGCCGCGCTCGTCTCCGTCGCGTGCTCGGCTCGGCCGCGCGGCGCGCCGCGACCGGTCGCGACCCCGTCGGCGGACGCTCGGCCGGAGGTCCCCGCGTCGGCGCCGACGGCTCGGCCGGGTCCGATCGCGCCCTTCGCGCTCGCGAGCGAGTTCCGCGAGCGACTCGCGACGCTCGGCGCCGACGAGCCGTCGCTCGGGCACGGCGGCGGGCGCTGGCGCGCGCGCACCTTCGGCGACGCCGGCGGCGCGCGGGCGTTCGCGGGGGGCGACGCGCCCGCGGGTGCGCTGCTCGTCGTCGAGCTTCTCGGTCCCGTCGAGGGGGACGACGGGCCGCTGCTCGCGATGGAGAAGCTCGCGCCCGGCGCCGACCCGCGCGCGGGCGACTACCGCTACGCCGTGCTCGACCGCGACGCGCGCACGCTGCGCGCGGGGCACCTCGCCGACTGCGTCGCGTGCCACGCCACCGCGGGCCCGGGGCGCGTGTTCGGCGCGCGGCGCGCCGCCGCGGCGCGGTGAGCTCAGGCGAGCAGCGGCGTCGCGATCAGCGCGACCAGCACGATGAAGACCGCGACCACGCTGAAGGCCATCGCCACGACGATCGCGCGCGCGCGCACGAACCGCGCGCGCTCGGGCGCGACCTGGAGCGGGCCGCCGAGGAACGCCTCGGTGCTCCGACGCGGCGCGGAGACGGCGGCCCCCATCAGCCGCGCGGTCGCGCCCGCTCCGCGACGCGCGAGCGCGAGGGCCACGCCCGCGGGGCTGCTGAACACGTCCCACCCGCACGCATACAGGCCGAAGCGCAGCCCGAGCGTCGCGCCGCGGCGCGAGCGCGCGACGCCCAGCGCGAGCCCCAGGCCGTGCAGCACGTGGGCGATGATCAGGATGGCGGCGAAGGCCACGACCGCGAGCGCCGCTGCGGCCGCGAGCGCCAGCTGCTTGGTCGCCGTCGGCGCGACGGCCGCGACGAGCCCCGCCGGGACGAACGCTGCGACGAACGCCGCGATCGGCGCCAGCGCGAGCGCGGTCGACCCGACGGCGACGGCCTCGCACGCGAGGGCGAACGCGAGCGCGCGCGCCACCGGCCCCTCGGTGAGGGCGCCGAAGAAGGCCTCGGAGCCGCGTGTGGTGGCCTCGGCGGTGTCGAAGAGCCGCGCGTGCCAGGGGCCGCCCCCCTCCCAGGGCACGCGCCCGACGGTCGCGGGCGCAGCGGCGTCGGTCTCCTCGGCGCAGCCGCAGGCTCCCGCCCCGCACCGCGCGCACACGACGGTGGCGGGCACCGGCTCTTCGTCGACGCCCTGCGCCTCGTCGCCCGACAGCATCCGGGTGGGATCGTGCCAGAGGGTGCGGCGCGCGGCCACCTGGCGCCGCCCCTGCTAGGCTGAAGGCCGGATGCGCGGGAGGCTCCCCCTCGTCGTCGCGCTCGCCGCGATCGCCCTCTCGTCGGCGGCGTGGGGCGCGGACGACTTCGACCCCGGCGGTCGCCGCAAGCAGGCGCCGGCGCACCCGACCGGTCGCGCGACGCCGCGCGCGCGCCCCGCGAGCAGCGCGCCGCGCCCCGGCCAGGCCCCGAGCGCGCTCATCGCGCGCTACACGGCGCTGGTGCTCGCGCAGCCGGGCTCTCCCTTCCCGCTCGAGCGGCTCGCGGAGCTCTACCGCGCGCGCGACGGCAAGCTCGACGCGCTCGTGGCCGACCTCGGCGCAGCGGCCGCGGGCGACGAGCGCAACGGCTGGGCCGCTCGCCTCGCGCTCGCAGGCGTCGCGGCGCTCGAGGGCAAGCTCGACGAGGCCGTCGTGGCGTACGACGCCGCAGCCGCCGAGCGGCCGTCCGACCCCGCGCCGAGGCTCGCGGCTGCGCGCATCGTCGAGCGCCGCGGCGACGCGGCGGGCGCGCGCGCGCGCCACG
>CAITLX010000814.1 GCA_903893335.1 uncultured delta proteobacterium
AGGGGCACCAACTCGCCGAGGTGAAGCTCCGCCGCCGTGCGGGTGGCAGCGATCGTCGACTTGCGCCGCGCTTCGATTGCGCCCGGAGCGATCTCAACGTGCGGAAGTTGCACACGGATTCGGCAACCAGCTCCCGATCGAAACGCGGCGCTTACGCTCGATCGCTTCCAGTCTGGCCTGCACGCGCTGCGCGACCTCGTGGATCTCGGCCTCCGTCAGGTCGCGGTCGCGGGGCAGCGCGAGCTGCTCGGCGATCGCGACGTAGCGCGCGACGGTGGCGCGGTCGAGCCGCGCGCCGCGGGCGATGCTCCTGTTGCTGTGCTGCGCCGCCCAGCGGCGGAGCAGCTCCTTGACGTCGATCATGGTCAACTCCCGGTAGGACATGGGCACCTCCCGACGGCGGCCAGCGCCGTCGTCGGTAGGAACCCTCGCTCACATCCCGGTCGCTCGACCCGCAGCGCAGAGGGTGGCGGCATGACCCTGCGTAAATCCGCCAAACCTGGCTGCATGACCCTGCTGAAATCCGGTCAGCCCCTCTCGCTGGTGGCTGCATGACCCTGCAAAACGGGTGGCGGCATCACCCTGCTGAAATCAGCTCCGCAGTGGCTGCATGAGGCTGCTGTCTGGCGCTCCCGACGGTCTCTCGCCTTCAGGGGACTTGCTAAAGGTGCGCGCTATGCGTTGCTATGGTGCGTGTATCGCTCTACTACGGCAACCAAACTTGCCGAATCGTGCGTGAATACGTATGATGCGTCCGTGTAGCGCTAGGATTCTGCAAGTATGCGATCCGCGGACTTCTTCTCGACCCACCCGGTCTTCACCCACGCGGAGTACCTCGCGGCGCACGGGGAGGGGCGCGCGCGCAGCCCCCGGACGGCCGACAGTCTGCTCAGCCTGCACGTCGACGCCGGACGGCTGCTTCGGGTGCGCCGCGGGCTCTACGCGGTCGTTCCAAGCGGCGTGGCGCCCGAGGAGTTCCGCGCCGATCCGTTCCTGGTGGCGACCAAGCTTGCGACGGACGCGGCGGTTGCGTACCACGCCGCTCTCCAGTTCCACGGCAAGGCCTACTCGGTGTGGCACCGATTCTCGGTCCTCACCGCCGCGCATGTGCGGCCCTTCACGTTCCAGGGCAACGAGCTCGTCGCGGTGGCTCCTCCCAAGGCGGTTCGCGACCTGCCCGACTTCGGCGGGGGCGTCGTGACCGAGTCCTACGCAGGAGGAGAGGTGCGCGTCACGACGCTCGAGCGCACGCTCGTCGACGTCCTCGACGACCCAGCCCTCGGCGGCGGGTGGGAAGAGGTCTGGCGATCGCTCGAGATGGTCGAGTACTTCGATCTCGACGCCGTCGTTCAGATCGCGCTCGCACGCTCGGCGCTCACGGTCGCGCGCGTCGGTTGGTTCCTGGAGCAGCATCGCGAGATGCTCTTCGTCGAGGATCGGCACCTCCAGCCGCTTCGCGAGCACGCCCCTCGCCAGCCGCGCTACCTCGACGCGAAGCGCGAATCGGGCACCCTCGTGAAGCCGTGGAACCTCGTGGTCCCCGAACGAACCCTGCGCCGCACCTGGGCGGAGGTCGCCTGATGCTGTCGCGAGACCAGCTCCAGCGGGCGGCGGCGGAGGCCGGCTTCCAGGTCGAGTCGTACGAGAAGGTCCACATGCTCGTGCGGCTGCTCGAGGGCGTGCGCTCGCACCCGTTCCTCGGACCGCGGATGGCGCTCAAGGGTGGCACGGCGCTCAATCTCTTCGTGCTCGACCTCCCGCGGCTGTCGGTCGACATCGACCTCAACTACGTCGGCGCCGCGGATCGCACGACGATGCTGGCGGAGCGGCCTCGCGTCGAGCAAGCCGTGCAGCAGGTGGCTGGGCGCGCGGGTCTCACGGTCAAGAGGGTCCCGACCGAGCATGCCGGCGGCAAGTGGCGACTGTCCTACACCACGGCGCTCGGTCGCCCGGGGACCATCGAGCTCGACGTCAACTTCATGCTCCGAACGCCCCTGTGGCCGGTCGTCGCGTGTGACTCGCGCGCCGTCTGTGGCGAGGTCGCAGCGCGCGTGCAGGTCCTCGACGAGCATGAGCTGGCAGCGGGAAAGCTCGCCGCCCTGGTCGCTCGCAGCGCGAGCCGCGACGTCTTCGACGCGCGTGAGCTGCTCCGTCGCCCCGGTCTCGATCTCTCGAAGCTGCGGCTCGGGTTCGTCGTCTACGGCGGTATCAATCGGCAGGATTGGCGCGCCGTCACCGCAGAGAATGTGCAGACGACCACCGCCGACGTCACGCCCAGCTCGTGCCCATGCTCCGGCTCGACGTGCGTCCCGCGAAGGGCGACGTCGCCGGGTGGACCGCCGAGCTGGTTCGTGAGACCCGCGCGCTCATGGCTGCGGTGTTGCCGCTCGCCGTGAACGAGCGAGAGTTCCTCGAACAGCTCAACGGCGCCGGTGAGATCGTCCCCGAGTTGCTCACCGATGACCGCGCCATGCAGGCCGTCCTTCGGGGCCACCCGGGTCTCATGTGGAAGGCGCTCAACGTGAAGAAGCACCTCGGAGTCGCGGTCGGCACGGACGAGCCCGTCGAGTAACTCGGGTCTGTCCACCCGCGTGTCCACCCTTGTCCACCGGTGTCCATCGCTGTCCACCCTCCCCGCGGCGACCTCTGTCTCGTAACCTGCTGTAATGCTTGTTGTTTTCGTGGCTCCAAAGCCTACGGCTCTTAATCCGTTGGCTGACAGTTCAAGTCTGTCTTGGCCCACTCTCTAACCTAGCGGAAGTCCAAGCGAATCCGCCGCTGCTTGTGGCAGCCCTCGTGGCGGCTGCCCCAAGACCTGCCCCAAGTAGCGGGCGCTCACGAGGCCCTCGGCGGGGCCGTTTCGACGGCCTCCGCAAGCTCGGGGACCACCCGCGCGAGCGGCACCAGGTCGCCGAGGCGAAGCTCGGGGGGAGCTCGGTCGACGCTGCGGCGTCCGGCCGACGGGTCAGCGCCGGCCCCCCGCGGGCTCGAAATCGGAGGCGTCGTGCCGCTCGGCGAGCTGCGTCTCCGGCGGACCCCACGTGCGGTTCACCCGCCGGCCGCGCGCCACCGCGGGGCGCGCGGCGATCGCGTCGGCCCAGCGGCCGACGTGCGCGTACTCCTGCACCTGCAGGAACGTGCCCGCGCCGTACAGCTCGCCCTTCGCGAGCGCGCCGTACCAGGGCCAGATGGCGATGTCGGCGATGCTGTAGCCGTCGCCGGCGACGTACGCGTGGTCGGCGAGGTGGCGGTCGAGCACGTCGAGCTGTCGCTTCACCTCCATCGCGAACCGATCGATCGCGTACTCGATCTTGATTGGGGCGTAGGCGTAGAAGTGCCCGAAGCCGCCGCCGAGGTACGGAGCGCTCCCCATCTGCCAGAAGAGCCACGACAGGCACGCCGCGCGCTCGCTCGGAGCCGTCGGCACGAACGCGCCGAACCTCTCGGCGAGGTAGAGCAGGATGGCGCCCGACTCGAACACGCACGTCGGCGGATCGGTGCTGCGATCCACGAGCGCAGGGATCTTCGAGTTGGGGTTCACCGCGACGAAGCCGCTGCCGAACTGCTCCCCCTCGTGGATGCGGATCAACCACGCGTCGTACTCGGCCCCCGCGTGGCCGAGCGCCAGCAGCTCCTCCAGCAAGACGGTGACCTTGATGCCGTTCGGAGTGCCGAGCGAGTAGAGCTGGAGCGGGTGTCGGCCGACGGGCAGCTCCTTGTCGTGCGTCGTCCCGGCGACGGGTCGGTTGATCTTGGCGAATGCCCCGCCGTTCTCCTGGTTCCAGCTCCAGATCGCGGGCGGCGTGTAGTCGGTCGGCTCGGTCATCGTGGGCTCCGTCGGAGGGGTGTAGCGTGAGGGGTCACGCCGATGGTAGTCGCTCGGGTCGCGCGGCGGGCCCGCTTCCGATGCAGAGGGGCCTTCCGTCGCTCAGCGCCGATTCGGCGCAGGCGCGCGATGCGGTTCCGCGCGAACCGGGGCGACGGCGACGCGGCGCCGTCGAGGCGCGCGCTGGAGGTCGAGCGCGCAGCGCACCGCCTGTCGGAATCGGGCTGGCGGATTGTCGATACGCGCTTCTCCCCGGATTGTAGTGGGGCGGGCGTGCGGCACCAGCAATCGCCGATTGCGTTCAAGGATGCCGCGCGGGCCAGCAGCGCGACGGGGCAGCCCTGGACGGCGACCGCGAGGCCGACCGAGCGGCGCCCGCCGTCGAGGTTGCGTGCGGCTCGCCCGACCGCGTACCCTCGCTTCAAGTCGCTCCTTCGCATTGCCCCTCCCGTGGACGGCGGCGGGCGACCGAAGGACGCGGTTCGGGGGCGAGGCGCGACCGAGGCGTACGAGCGCGAGCGGACCAGCAGATGACAAACTCCTTGGAGACAGGCCGTATGCGATCGACGATCTCGTGGGCGACGCCGATTGTCCGGGCAGGGGCAGACAGCCTGCGGCAAGGGGCTCTTGGATCGGTCGGCCTCCTCGCCGTCATGCTCGTCGCGGTCGCGCAGGGCTGTGGCAGCAGCGAGACCGACGATCGCCCCGCAGTCTCTGCGGCCGACGCGGGTGATGCAGACGACGCGGGGGACGTCGCCGAGGCGGGCGACGCGAGCGACGGAGAGCCCGCCGCCGAAGCTGGCGACGGCGGCTCGACCTCCTGCACGGTCGAGGGGATTGTCGGCAGCTGCACCGACGTCGCGGCGTGCGCGACCGGGATCACACGCCCCACGGGGTGCAGCGGCTCTTCCCGCGAGGTTTGCTGCCTCGACACCGAACCCGCGACGCCGCGCTGCCCCGAGACGCGGACGCCGACGGTCAATGACGGCTTCACGACCGAGCCCGCTGGCCTCGACGGCTGCCCC
>CAITLX010000815.1 GCA_903893335.1 uncultured delta proteobacterium
AGCTCGACATCCGGCTCATCGCGCGGCTCGACGAGATCCTGCCGCTGGTGCTCGAGCCCCCGCGCGCCAAGCCGGGCCCCGAGCCGGAGCCCGAGGCCGACGAGGCGAGCCCGTAAGAGGCCCGGTTCGCGCGGTGAGACGCGCCCCGGGGTGTCTGCGGGAGCCCTCTCGGCGGCGTCACGTTTCGGTCAGAAGCGGGAGAAGCGAGCCCGCGCGCACGCTTTCGCGTGCATCCTTGGGGTCATGGCCTCGGAGACGACGACGGAGAGCGCGATGCGCGTGGGCGCAGGTGCGCCGCGCTTCAAGGACCCGGTCAGCGGGCTCACGCACCTCGGCGGCTTCGCCGTCGGCCTCGTCGGCGTCGCGTGGCTCTTCCTGCACGGCGCGGGCGACCCGGCGACGCGCCTCGCGATGCTCGTGTACGGCGCGTCGTTGCTCGCGCTCTACGCGGCGAGCTCCGTCTACCACCTGCGCATCGCCGACGAGGAGACGACCCGGAGGCTGCGCCTGCTCGACCACAGCGCGATCTTCCTCTACGTGGCCGGCTCGGCGACGCCGCTGTTTCTTCGCGGCCTGGGGGGCTCGACGCGCGTGTCGATGCTCGCGGGCATCTGGGCGGTCGCGGTGCTCGGCATCGCGCTCAAGCTCACGTGGCGATCGGCGCCGAGGCTCGTCTACACCGGCATGTACGTGGCGATGGGCTGGGGGGCGGCGCTGCAGTGGCCGGCCCTCTCGAGCACGCTGCCGCCGCTCGCGACCGCGTGCGTCGTGGCAGGCGGGGTCGTCTACACGCTCGGCGCGCTCGTGTACGCGAGCAAGCGCCCCGATCCCTTCCCCAAGGTGTTCGGCTTCCACGAGATCTGGCACCTGTTCGTGCTCGGGGGCAGCGCGCTGCACTTCGCGGCGATCGCCGTCATCGTCTGACCGGACCCGAAGGGGGCCGACTCGAGCCGGCGCGTTTCGCGCTCAGCGCGTGACGCGATCGGCCGGCGGCGCCACGCGCACGCAGATGCGCGCGTCGACGGCGATGAGGCCAGGGCCGCCGGGGGCGGGGAGCAGCGGGTTGAGGTCGAGCTCGACGATCTCGGGCACGTCGGCGCGCAGCCGGCTGATGCGCAGGATGACGTCGGCGAGCGCCGCGCGATCGACGCCGGGGGCGCCGCGCAGGCCGTCGAGCAGCGGAGCCCCGCGAAGCTCGCCGATCATCTCGCTGGCGTCGACGTCGCGCACGGGCACGAGGCGGAACGAGACGTCGCGCCAGACCTCGACCGCGACGCCGCCGAGGCCGACCGCGATGAGCGGACCGAAGGTGGGGTCCTCGGTCACGCCGACGATGGTCTCGACGCCTGCGGCGACCTGCTCCTGCACGAGCACGCCGTCCATCGCCGCAGCGAGCCCGCGCGCTTCGAGACGCGCCGCGATCGCCGCGAAGGCGGCGCGCGCCGCGTCGGGGCCGCGCACGTCGAGCACGACGCCGCCGACGTCGGACTTGTGCGCGATGCTCGCCGAGACGAGCTTCACGGCGCAAGGCCCTGCGATCTTCGACGCTGCCTCGGCCGCCTCGTCGGCGCTGTGCGCGAGCGTGGCGCGCGGCACGCGCACGCCGTAGGCACCGAGCACCTCGGCGACGGCGTCGGGGGGGAGCCACGTGGGCTCGGCCGCGAGGTGCCGGCCGATGGCGACGCGCGCTCTCTGCGGATCGACCGCGAGCGCGGGCTCGGCCCCCGTGGGGCGCGCGCGCAGCACGCCGTAGCGGACGGCGTGCGCGAGGGCCACGGCGGGCGCCTCGGGGAAGGAGTAGACGGGCACCCCCTGCGCGCGCAGCAGCGCGCTCGCCTCGGCGACGCCGAACGCGCCCATCAGGCAGGCGAGCACCGGCTTGTCCGCGCCGCGCGAGGCGGCGACGACCGCCTTGGCGACGTCGCGCGCGGCGGTCACGACCGGCGGCACGAAGACGGCGATGACCGCGTCGACTCCCGGGTCGGCGAGGACGGCGGCGAGCGCGCGCTCGTACGACGGCGCGGGCGCGCTCGCGATCATGTCGACGGGGTTGCGCAGCGAGGCCTCGGGCGGGAGGAACGCGCGCAGCGCCGCGTCGGTGTCGGGCGAGAGGCGCGCGAGCACGAGCCCGCGCCCCGCGCACGCGTCGGTCGCCATGATCCCGGGGCCGCCCGCGTTGGTCACGATCGCGACGCGGTTGCCGCGCGGGACGGGCTGCGTCGCGAGCAGTGCGGCGGTGGCGAACATCTCCTCGATGGTCGTGGTGCGCACGACGCCTGCCTGCGTGAGCAGGGCCTCGACCGCGGCGTCGGCGCCCGCGAGGTTGCCCGTGTGCGAGCTCGCGGCGCTGGCGCCGGCTGGCGTGCGCCCGCTCTTGACCACCACGATGGGCTTGTCTCGCGAGACGCGGCGCGCGATCGCGGCGAACCTGCGCGGGTTGCCGAAGCTCTCGAGGTAGAGCAGCAGCACGCGCGCGTCGGGGTCGTGCTCCCACTGCTCGAGCAGATCGTTGCCCGACACGTCGGCCTTGTTGCCCACGCTGACGAACTGGTGGATGCCGAGGCCGACGGCGCGCGCGTGGTCGAGCACGGCGACGCCGACCGCGCCCGACTGCGACGAGCAGGCGATGGGGCCGCGCGGCGGGAAGGTGGGCGCGAACGTGGCGTTGAGCCGGACGCCGGGCTCGGTGCTGAGCACGCCGAGGCAGTTGGGCCCGACCACGCGGATGCCCGCCTTGCGCGTGCGCCGCACGAGCTCGTCTTGCAGCGCGGCGCCCGCCGCGCCCGTCTCGGCGAAGCCGGCGGTGACCACGACGAGCGCGCCGACCTTCTTCGCGATCGCGTCGTCGACGACCGCGAGCACGCCGTCGCGCGGCACGCTCACGACCGCGAGGTCGATGGTGTCGGGCACGTCGACGAGCCGCGGCCAGCAGCGCAGCGAGTGGATGGAGCGCGCCGTCGGGTGGATGGGGTAGACGGGCCCGCCGAACCCCGCCTCGACGAGGTTGCGCACGATCTCGGCGCCGATGGTGCCCGCGCGCGTGGAGGCGCCGACGACGGCGACCGAGCGCGGTCGCAGCAGGGCGTCGAGCGAGCGACGCGTGGGCAGAGGGGTCGCGAGGGGAGGGGACAACGCGCGCTCGCTCTCAGCCGACCTTCGCGTCGGCCCACGCGAGCTCGGCGGTGAAGTGGCGCAGGTAGCGGCTCTGGTGGGTGATGCGCACGCCGCGGACCTCGTGGGCGCGCGCCTTGAGCTCGCAGATGGCCTCGATCGCGTAGTCGAAGTGGCTCTGGGTGTAGACGCGGCGCGGGAACGCGAGGCGCACCAGATCCATCGAGTGGTAGGTCTCCTCGCCGCTGTCGAGCCGCTTGCCGAACATCACCGAGCCGATCTCGACGCCGCGGATGCCGGCCTCGAGGTAGAGCGCGTTGCACAGGCTCCACGCCGGGTAGTCCTCGGGGGCGAGGTGCGGGAGGATCGAGCGCGCGTCGAGGTACACGGCGTGGCCGCCGGTCGGCTCGACGTGCGCGACGCCCGCCGCCGCGAGCCGCTGGCCCATGTACTCGGCGGTGCGCAGGCGGTAGCGCAGGTAGTGCTCGTCGAGCACCTCGTCGAGGCCGACGGCGAGCGCCTCGAGGTCGCGACCGGCGAGCCCGCCGTAGGTCGGGAAGCCCTCGGTGAGGATGAGCAGGTTCTTCGCGGCCTCGACCCAGCGCCCCTCGCGCAGCGCGAGGAAGCCGCCGATGTTGACCATGCCGTCCTTCTTCGCGCTCATCGTGCAGCCGTCGGCGAGCGCGAACGTCTCGCGGGCGATGTCGCGCGGCGAGGTGTCGGCCCAGCCCGGCTCGCGCATCTTGATGAACATCGCGTTCTCGGCGAAGCGGCACGCGTCGAGGATGAGCGGCTTGCCGTGGCGGGCGAGAAGATCGCGGTACGCGCGCAGGTTGCCCAGGCTCACCGGTTGCCCGCCGCCCGAGTTGTTGGTCAGCGTGATCATGCCGAACGGCACGCGGTCGCCGCGCTCGGCGAGCAGCGCCTCGACGCGGCCGAGATCGATGTTGCCCTTGAACGGGTGGCGCGTGCGCGGCTCGAGCCCCTCGGGGATGACGAGATCGACGGGCTCGACGCCCTGGTACTCGAGGTTGGCGCGCGTCGTGTCGAAGTGCGTGTTGCTCGGCACGACGTCGCCCGACTTGCACGCGACCGAGAAGAGGATGCGCTCGGCGGCGCGCCCCTGGTGGGTCGGGATGATGTGCTGGTAGCCCGTGAGGTCACGCACGACCTTCTCGAGGCGGAAGAACGAGCGGCTCCCCGCGTAGCTCTCGTCGCCCTCCATGATCGCGCCCCACTGCTTGGCGGACATCGCGGAGGTGCCGGAGTCGGTGAGGAAGTCGAGCAGCACGTCGTCTGCGCGCAGCAGGAACGGGTTGAGCTTCGCCTCGTCGAGCAGGCGCTCGCGCTCGGCGCGCGTCGTCATGCGGATGGGCTCGACCGACTTGATGCGGAAGGGTTCGAAGAGGGTGTGGGGCATGGGCGCTGGCCGCTCCGGTGAGGCGCCCTTCGGCGCGGCGCGCACCCTAGCGCGCCTCCCGCGGCGGGGGGCGCCGAATGCGGGCGAGAAAGCGGGGGCTTGCAGCGCTCGATCGAGCGCGGATAGAATGAATTGTATGGGGGATGTTCTGGAATGTGCGGCGGGTACCCGCGTGCTGCTGCTCAACCCGCCGGTGGCCGACACCGCCGAGGCGGAGGACCACGGGTTTCTCGCGAGCGTCGCGCCGTACGGGCTGCTGCGGCTCGCGACCTGGTTTCGCGCGCGCGGCGCGTCGGTGACGCTCCTCGATGCGCTGTCGGACGCGGCCCTGGGGGGTAAGCCGCGCCGCCACGTCCGCAAGCGCCTCAGGTGCGGCGACGACGGGCAGGGGCCGCACGAGAAGGACATCTGGCACTTCGGCCTCGACGACGCAGAGCTCGAGGCGCGGCTGCGCGCGATCGAGCCGCCCGACCTCATCGCGATCTCGTCGGTGTTCACCTGGCACGTCGAGGCGACGCGCGACACCATCGCGCTCTGCCGCCGCGTGCTGCCGCGCGCGAAGATCGTGCTCGGCGGCAACTTCCCCACGCTCTGCCCGGACGTCGCCGCCACCCTCGGCGCCGACGAGGTGTTCGTCGGCGAGGTGCCCGGCGCCGAGTTCGCCGAGACGGCCGTCGACCTGCTGCCCGACGGTCAGCGCAACGACTGGCTGCGCATGGTCAAGGGCTGCCCGTACCACTGCAGTTACTGCGCGACGTCGGTGCTCAGCCGCGGGCGCGTGCACGCGCGCAGCGCCGAGAGCGTCTTCGCCGAGATGCAGCGCAAGGTGCGGCTGTACGGCACGAAGAACTTCGTCTTCCTCGACGACTTCGCGCTGTTTCAGCAGGCGAGCCACCTCGACCCGCTGCTCGATCTCCTCGCGCAGGAGAGGCTCGGCGCGACCATCGAGTTCGCCTTCGGCATCGCGGGGCACATGCTCGACGAGCGCCTGATGCGGCGCATGCGCGACGCCGGCGTCGAGCGCGTCTACCTCGCCCTCGAGACGCTCGACCCGGTGCGCGCGAAGGCGATGAACCGCCCGCAGACCCACGAGCAGCTCGCGCGCGCGGTGCAGATCGCGCGCGACTTCGGCTACTCCGGCGCGGGGGTGCGCGTCTTCTACCTCATCGGCATGCCCGAGCAGACGATGGACGAGATCCTGCGCGCGGTGCGCTGGCTCTACGAGATCGAGGTGACGCCCAAGCTCACGAGCTACACGCTGACGCCGGGCACCGGCGACATGGCGCGGCTCGGGCACCTCGTCGCGGGCCGCGCGCTCGACGAGCTCGCGCCGGGCCTCTGGCGCTTCGCGCACGCGGGCATGACCGTGCGCGATCTCGACGACGTCTACCGCGCGTTCGACGAGCGCTGGGAGCCGCTGGAGAAGCTGCTCGACGGCCCGGCGCGCGAGCCGATGACGCTGCGGCTGCGCGAGGTCTCCGCGGCGTGACGACGACGGCGCGGCCACGCGCCGCTCGGGGGCAGGACCTCCGGTCGGCGCCGCACGCATGGGCCGCGGGCCTGCTCGCGCTGGGCGCGGTGGTCGGGCTGCTCGCCGGGACGGCGCTCGTCGCGGGGCGAGCCGAGTCGCAGCGCGCCGTCGAGCTGGCGCCCGCGCGCCACGAGTCCTTGCGCGAGCTGGTCGCGGACGTCGGGCTCGGCGCGGACCTCGACGGCGGGATGCGCCTGGCGCGGATGCGGGTAGACCGCACCGAGGTCACCTACGAGCTCGAGCGCTCGGGGCGGCTCGTCGGCCGGCTGCACCTGCGGCCGAAGCGCGACGCGGCCGCGGGGGAGGTGACCACGACGAGCTTCGCGGTGCGGCGCGAGGTGATCGAGCCCGACGACCGCGGGTCGCAGGTGCTCGTGGCCGCGACGACGAGCGTCGCCGCGCGCGACGACGGGGGCTTCTACGTGACGACGGCGCTGTCGTGGCGCGAGCTCGCGGCGTGGGGCGCGGGCTCGCTCGTCGCGGCGCTGGCGTGGATGGCCCTCGTCTCGGCGTGGCTCGCGCGGCGGGTGCCGGGCGTCGTCGCGGTCGATCTCAAGTCCACCCACCTGCTGCCTGCCGGCGTGCAGCTCGTCGTGTTCGCGTACTGGTGGCTCTACTGGCCGGGGTTCGGCGCCTTCGCGCCGCTGATGCTGCCGCAGCTCGCGTTCGCGTACCTCGTCGACGGCGCGCTGAGCCTCGCGGTGCGCAAGCGGCTCGTGTTCGGCCTCGCGCTCGTGCCCGTCGTCGGCAGCACGAACCTCTTCGTGCAGTTCGGCCTGTCGCAGCTCTACCTGCCGCTCGGCGCCATCCTCGTCGCGGTCGCCTCGAAGGCGCTGCTCTGGCGCGAGGTGGGGGGCGTGCGGCGCCACGTCTTCAACCCCTCGGGCCTCGGCCTCACGGTGATGGCGCTCGTGCAGCTCTCGGCGGGCATCGACGGCGGCGACGGCGCAGCCCGCTTCGGCCTCCCGCCCAACATGACCGAGCTCGTGCTGCTGCTGGTGCTCGCTGCGCAGCTGCGCCGCCCCGTCGTGCTCGTGTCGCTCGTCGCGTTCGTCACCATCGACGTGTTCCACGCGGCCACGAGGCTGCACTACTTCGATCCGCTCTGGCCGCCGGTGTTCCTCGCGCTCACGCTGCTCGCGACCGATCCGGCGACGATGCCCGAGACGGGCGTCGGGCGGGTGCTGTTCGGCGCGCTGGTGGGCCTCGGCTTCATGGTCGGCGCGCTGCTGCTCGACCTCGCGTGCGGCTGGGACTTCTACGGAAAGGTCCTCGTCATTCCCCTGGTCAACCTCCTCGCGCCGGCCTGCGACCGCGCCGGAGCGCGGCTGCGCCAATCGTACCGGGCGGTGTTCGACGAGCGGCACAACCGCGCGCACGTCTTCGTCTGGGTCGCGATCGTCGTCGCCGGCCTCTACGACGCGAAGCCGGGCCTCTTCGCGCCGCTCGAGCTCGCGCGCGAGGGGACGCCGCTCGTCGCGCGTGGCCCCGGCGGCGAGGTCACCTGCGCCCGCAACCCGATCTTCTGCCGCCCGTTCTCGTTCGTGCGCGAGGTCGACGCGTGGGCGGCCGGCGCGCAGGCGCGCTGAGGCGCGCGCCCCGCTCTTCCCTCACCGGTAAACCGCCCGCCTGGCTCGCGCCCTTCGCGCCGCCCACCAGCAAGCAAGTTACGACACCGACTGTCGTAATTCCGTTCACCCGTAAGCCAGCGGCGGTACCGACTGTCGTTTCTTCGCTTACCGGTAAGCTGCCAACGACACCGAGTGTCGTTTCTTGCCTTACCGGTAAGGAAGTCGCGACACCAGCACGACTGAAATCCTTACCGGTGAGCAAAAACGACAGCGTCGGGTGTCGTAACTCCTTGCCGGTAAGCAGTTACGACAGCGTCGTGCCTCCAGAATCCTTACCGGTAAGCAGAAACGACAGCGAGAGGTGTCGAAACTCCTCGCCGGTGACCGCCCGGGCAGGCTAACGTGGCCGGGCGCCCTCGCCGAGCGGGCGCGAGGGAGCCAGCGATGCCGACCGCGAAGCCCGGGTACCTGATCGACGAGCTCGCGCGCGTGTCGGGCGCTACCCCGCGCGCCATCCGCTACTGGGTGCGGCGCGGCGTGCTTGCGTCGCCCCACGCGCGGGGGCCGAACACGCGCTACGCGCCTGCGTGCGTGGCGCGCATCGCGGCGCTGCGGGTGCTCCAGGCCCAGGGGGCCTCGCTGCGCGAGGTGCGCAAGCGGTTCGACAACGCGACGCCCGCGGAGATCGAGGCCATCGTGCACCCGGCGGCTCCCGCGCCCACGCACCCGCCCGCGGCCGCTCCGCCGCCCCACGCCGAGCGCTGGCAGCGCTTCGCGATCGCCCCCGGCCTCGAGCTGCACCTCCGCGACGGCGCGGGTGACGCGGTCGCTGCCCTCGCGAACGAGATCGCGACGCGGTGGGGCAGCCGGCTGGGGTGACGAGCCCGCCGCCCGGAGCGTGACGCCCCGCTTCACACGCTGATGGCGCCCTTGCGGAAGTCGCTCCGGGCGATCTTGACGTTGACGCACGCGGGCTTGCCGCACGCGAACGC
>CAITLX010000816.1 GCA_903893335.1 uncultured delta proteobacterium
CGAGCGCCGAGCCGAGCGGCGCGAGCGGGGAAGGTGGCGCGCGCGCCGACGCCGCGGCGGACGACGCGGGCGGCGCGTGCCACGGCGTCCCCTCGACGGGCGTCTGTGTCGACGCGACGCACCTCGCAGGCTGCCGCACCACGGGCGACGTCGAGGCGCTCGCGACCACGATCTGCGCGGCGGGCACCTCGTGCGTCGTCTCGCCCGGGGGCGCCGCGTGCGCAGCCGACCGCGTCTGTGCGCCGGGCGAGACGGCCTGCGCGACGCCGTGGGCGCTGCGCTCGTGCGACGCGAGCGGCGCCTGGCTCGACGCGCTCTGCCCGTCCGGGCAGGTGTGCGCGCCGGGCGCCTCGGCGGCGGCGTGCGTCCCCGCGCCGGTCGGCCCGCGCCTGACGGGCAGCTTGCGCTACGAGCGACGCGCGCGGCGCGCGGACCTGTCGGGCTGGGGCGACCTCGTCGTCGAGCCTGCGCCCGGCCTGGCGCTGTCGGTCTACGAGGGCGCGACGCTCCTCGCGACGGGCACCACCGCGCCCGACGGCGCGTGGGGGGTCACGCTCTCGCGCGCCGCGCAGGCGCCGCTCGTCGTCTACTTCGCCGCGCAGCGCTTCGCGGGGGGCGCGCACCCGGTGGCCGCGGTGGCGCAGGCGGCGTCGAGCGCGGCGAGCGTGCAGCGCGCGACCGCGTACTGGACGTGGGGGCAAGGCCCGCTCGACCCCGCGACCACCGACGCCGGCACGCAGGTCATCGCCGAGGCCGCCGGCTCGGGCGCCGTGCACCTGTTCGCGTGGCTCGGTGCCGCGCTCGACGCCGACCGGGCGCGCTTCTCGGCCCCCGCGCCCTCGGTGCTCGCGCTCTGGAGCCCCGAGGTCACCTTCGACTGCGGCTCGTGCTTCTCGGGCCCGAGCCTCGGCGGCGGCCGCGTCGACACCGCCGCGGGGAGCGACGCGTTCGACACCACGATCGCGATCAGCGGCGGCGCGGACGCGCTCCAGCACTGGTCGAGCAGCGTCGTCGCGCACGAGCTCGGCCACTGGGCGATGGCGGCGCGCTCGCGCCCGCCCGGCGAGTCGGGGCGCCACTCGCTGACGGGCACGAGCACGCCGGCCATCGCGTACGCCGAGGGGTGGGCCACGTTCGCCGGTCAGGCGCTCGTGACGCGCGCGGCGTCGGGCGCGTACGACCCGCTCTACTTCGACGTGAAGGCGGGCACGGCCTACTGGGCAAACCTCGCGCAGCGCACGGCCAGCGGCGGCGCGGTGCCCCTCCCCGATCCGGCGGGCCCGCTCGACCAGCCGATGAACGAGGTCGTCGTCGCCTCGACGCTCTGGTGCGCGTGGGGGGACACGACGCAGGGGGCCGCGTGCCAGGGGCTCGGCGACGGGGCGCTGTTCGGCGCGCTCGCCTCGCGTCGGCTCCTCGACGACCCCACGTACGACCGGGGCTATGCGCAGGTCGATCTGGTCGATTTCCTCGACGCGCTCGCGTGCACCGGCGGCGCGACCGACGCGCAGATCGCCGCCGTGACGGCCCCGGTCGGGTACCCCTACGCGACGACGGGACGCTCGTGCCCTCCTTGAAGTATCCTGTTCGAGCCATGCCGATGCCGACCCGCCACGCCCTCGTCTGCTTCGCCACCGCCCTCGCGCTCACCGCCGGCTGCACGCCGGGTGGATCGCAGAGCGCCGCCGAGGGCCCCGCGTCTGCGGCGCTCGAGCCCGGCTTGCCCTCGGTGGCGGCGCCGCTCGTGCTCGCGCTGCGCGGGCCCGACCCCTTGCCCGCCGGCGGCACGTTCGATCTGACGGTCGATCTCCAGGCGAGCGGCCCGCTGCGCTTGCCGGTGACGCTCACCGTCGCGCTCCCGTCGGGCGTCACGCTCGCGGCGGGGCGCGCGGTCGAGACCTTCGCCGATCTCCCCGCAGGCGCCACGCGCCGCACCTTCTCGTTCACGCTGTCGGGCCCGCTCGCGGCGCCGATCGTCGTCACCGCCGACGGCCGCGACCCGGGCGGCGCGATGGGCTTCCACGCCGAGCGCATGTTCCCCGAGCCCCGGCAGGGCGGCGTGCGCGTGCCGATGGTGCCGGGCGCAGGCGGCCCCCCGGGCAGCCGCATCCCCGCGCACGTGCCGATGACCCAACCCGCGAAGTGACGCGTCGGGCGCGAGCGCGCAGCCGGCGTCCGCGCTACCTCGCGTCGGGCTGACGCTCGGGCGACGACGCGATCGCCGCGTCGAGCCGCGCGATGCGCTCGTCGAGGGCGACGACGCGCGGGCAGCACGCGAGATCGGCCCCGAAGCGGCGCGCCTGGTAG
>CAITLX010000817.1 GCA_903893335.1 uncultured delta proteobacterium
CGCTCGGGCGCTACGCCGACGGCATCGACACCGACCCCTCGCGGCTCGAGGAGGTCGATGAGCGCATCTTCCGCCTCGGCAGCCTCGTGCGCCAGCACGGCCCCACGCTCGACGACGTGCTCGCCGCGCGCGCTCGCCTCACAGCCGAGCTCGACGCGCTCGGCGGCGCCGAGGGGCGCCTCACGACGCTCGAGCGCGAGCGCGACGCCGAGCTGACCGCGGCCGCGACGCGCGCCCGCTCGCTGTCGAAGTCGCGCAGGCGCGCCGCCGACGAGCTCGGCACCCGCATCGGGGCGGAGCTGAAGGCGCTCGGCATGGGCAGCGCCCGCGTCGTGGTCGACGTCGCGTCGCTCGACGGCGGGGCGTCCGACCTCACGGTCGACGGCGCGCGGCTCGGCCGCGACGGCATCGATCGCGTCGAGTTCCTCATCGCGCCCAACCCCGGCGTCGAGCCGCGCCCCTTGCGCAAGATCGCCTCGGGCGGCGAGCTGTCGCGCTCGCTGCTCGCGCTCAAGCGCGTGCTGGCCGGCGGCGGGCCCGCGGGGCTCTACGTCTTCGACGAGGTGGACGCCGGCGTCGGCGGCGCGATCGCCGAGCGCATCGGGCGCGCGATCGCCGACGTGGCGCGCCACCGGCAGGTGCTCTGCATCACGCACCTCGCGCCGATCGCCGCGTGCGCGCGCACGCAGTTCGTCGTCGCGAAGGAGACGCGAGCGGGCACGACCACGACGACCGTCGCGCGCGTGCGCGGCGAGGCGCGCGTCGCGGAGATCGCGCGCATGCTGGCCGGCGCGAAGGTGACGGCCGCCGCCCGGAAGGCCGCCGAGGAGATGCTCGCGGCGGGCAAGGCCCCGTAACGAGCGACGGAGCGAACTTGGCCATGCGCGCGCGCTCCGTCTACCGGTGGAGAGCCCATGCGCGCGTCGATCCTGGCCAGCCTGGCGCTCGCCGTCACCGTCGCCGCGTCTCCGCGGCCCGCGGCGGCTGCGCGCTCGATCTCGGTCGGGTCGCCCACCGACGGCCACCTCGTCGCGGCGCTGCACGTCGCGCCGCGCCCCTACCTGCGCGTCGTGCCGTTCTACGCCGACGAGGACGTGCGCTGGGGCGTGGCCGAGCTCACCGGCCTCGTCGAGCGCGCCGCACGCCGCGTCGCTCGCTTGCACCGCGGAGCCGTGCTGTCGCTCGGCGACCTGTCGCGCCGCCAGGGGGGCGAGGTGACGCGGCACCGCTCGCACGAGAGCGGACGCGACGTCGATCTCGGCTACTACCTGCGCGCGAAGGGGGGCAAGCCCTTCCTCGCCGATCGCTTCCTGCGCATCGACGCCGACGGCAACGCGCGCGACATCGCGGGCGTCTCGTTCGACGACGCCCGCAACTGGGACCTCGTCGCGGCGCTGCTCGACGACCCCGCGGCGCATGTCTCGCGCCTCTTCGTCGCGACGCACGTGCGCGCGCGGTTGCTCGCGTTCGCCGCGCGCGTCGGAGTGTCGGCAGAGGCGCGCGAGCGCGCGGCTGCGGTGATGGTGGAGCCTCGGGGCCAGCCGCACGACGATCACTTCCACGTCCGCATCGCGTGCCCCGCGTCGCAAGGGGGCGCGTGCGTCGAGTCGCGCGAG
>CAITLX010000818.1 GCA_903893335.1 uncultured delta proteobacterium
CAACGCCCCTCGGCTACCGCCGCGAGCTTCGCGAGGCCTCGCTCGAAGTCACCGCCGACCATGCGGTCCATGCTCACGGCGAGCGACATGAGCTTGCCCATCGTGGTGTTCGCGCCGCTCATGGACCAGGTGACCTCGGTCTCGCCGCCCACGTCGCGCAGCGAGAACGTCGTTCGGTTGGTCGCCCTCCAGGGTCGGATGAACTCCAGGCGAATCTCGACGAACGCAGGCTCGCGCGCGTCCACGATCGTCATCCGTCCGGCACCGACCTTCGCGTTGCCCTGCCACTCGTACGCCGCACCGACCCCCGCAGCGCTGCCCGAGTAGGAGCGAGAGAGAGAGGCGTCGAGCCCCTCCCACGGCGACCACGCGGTCCAGCGGTGCAAGTCCGCGACGTGGGCGTACACCGCTGCGGCGGGGGCCGCGACGCTCACGCTGCGCGACAGGGAGAAGGTCGCGGGGCGCGTCGCGACCCACGCGACGAGCAGCGCGACGACGACGGCGAGCGCGACGACGACCTGGATCATGCGGAACCTCTCACGCTGCATCGCCACACCGACACGCGCGTCGAAATCGGGCGTCGGGCCGAGGCGTTCGCTGGAGCTCCGTGGGACGCAAGAGGGACGATCAAGGAGAGGCCAGCCACACGGTCTTGCGGGCAGCATGGCCGGCGCTGGACCCACGACGTCGAGCCCGTCTGCTTTCGAGCGATCGCGGCCGACACGAGGAGGGCACGCAATGGCCGATTTCATCTGGTACGAGCTGCAGACGACGGACGCCGACGCGGCGAGCCGCTTTTACGGTGAGGCCGTGGGCTGGACGGTCGAGGAGGGGGGCGCGGGCGACTTCGATTATCGCCACATCCGCCGCGACGACGGCGGCAGCGTCGGCGGGATGCTCGCGCTGAAGCCCGAGATGGTCGGCCACGGCGCCCGCGCGATGTGGGTGCCGTACCTCCACGCCGCCGACGTCACCGCCGAGATCGCCGCGATCGAGGCCGCGGGCGGCAAGCTGCTGATGCCCCCGACGACCCTCCCGGTCGGCACGTTCGCCATGGTGCTCGATCCGCAGGGGGTGCCGATCTACGTCATGGCCCCCGTCGCGCCGCCGGGAAGGGAAGACCAGGCGAGTGACGTGTTCGACGAGAAGGCGGTCCAGCGGGTGCGCTGGAACGAGCTCGCCAGCCCCGACCTCGCCGCCTCGAAGGCGTTCTACTCGAAGCACTTCGGCTTCGGCTTCGAGAGGTCGATGGCGATGGGCGAGCACGGCGACTACTGCTTCATCGAGCACGATGGCCGGACCCTGGGCGCCATGCTGCAGCGGCGCGACGACCGCCAGCCGGCGTCGTGGCTGCTCTACTTCGGGGTGCCCTCGATCGAGGGTGCAATGCGCAAGCTCCAGAAGGCGGGCGGTACGCTGCTCACCGGTCCGGACCAGGTGCCGGGCGGAGACTGGATCGTCGTCGCCACCGATCCGCAGGGGGCGCGCTTCGGCCTGGTCGGACCGAAGAGCACCTGACGCTCGCGCTCTACGGCCACCGACCGGTGCGGCGCAATGCTATGCTCGCCCGCGGTCGTTCCGATGGCGCTGCGCGTGACGCACCTCAATTGTGGCTCCTGCTGCCCGAGCGGGGGTCGGCTCGCGGGCGCGACCGCCGGGGCGCCCGCCCGGCTCGTCTGCCGCTGCCTGCTGATCGAGACCGAGGCCGGCCTCGTGCTCGTCGATACCGGCCTCGGCGTCGGCCAGATCGAGCGGCGCTGGCAGGGGGTCGGGGCGCTCACGCTGGCGGCGCTGCGGCCCCGGCTCCGCCTCGAGGAGACGGCGCTGCATCAAGTGCGGGCACGGGGCTACCAGCCGCGGGACGTTCGCCACATCGTGTTGACGCACCTCGATCTCGACCATTGCGGCGGGATCCCGGACTTCCCCGACGCGCAGATTCACGTGATGCGCGACGAGGTCGACGGCGCTCGCGCCGGGCGAACGCTGGCCGCGATGCGCCGCCAGCCGGTGCTGCTCTTGCACCCGACGTTCTTCACCCAGCGCTACCGCCCGGTCCTGTGGGCGCACGGGCCGCGCTGGCAGACGCACGAGGCCGACGCCGGCGAGACCTGGCGTGGCCTTGCCGGCGTCCGAGCGATCCCCGGGCTGCCCCCGGAGCTCTTGCTCGTCCCCCTGCCGGGCCACACGTTCGGGCACATGGGCGTGGCCGTCGAGAGCGGCGACGGGTGGCTGCTGCACGCCGGCGACGCCTACTTCCACCGCGGTCAGATCGACCGGTCCTGGCCGCGCGACGTGCCGCTGGGCTACCGCCTGTTCACCGTCGTCGACTCGCTCGATCCGTGGCGGGTCGTGGCCACCCGTCGCCACCTC
>CAITLX010000819.1 GCA_903893335.1 uncultured delta proteobacterium
CGAGGCGGTCGAAGTCGAGGCAGCGGCTGCGCCGAGCGAGGCGGTCGAAGTCGAGGCGGCGGTGGCACCGAGCGAGGCGGTCGAGGTCGACGCGGCGCCGGCGGCTGCGACTCCTGCTGCCGAGCGCGTAGCGACCCCCCAGCCGAAGGAGGTCGTCGCCGAGGTGCAGGCTCCGGCAGCCGGCGAAGACGGCGACGAGGAGATGCAGGTGAGCATGGACGACCTCGACGTCGAAGGGGACGTCACAGACGGCGACGAGGCGATCGAGATCGACGACGTCTGACGCCGACGTCCGACGCCGACGAGGCGATCGAGATCGACGACGGAGCGAACGGCGTTCGCCGGAGGGGGGGAGGCACAAAGAGGAGGCATCGAGATGCGCAAGATCCAGGTTCGTGTGCTCGGGGGTGTGGTCGCGTGGGCGCTGCTGCTCGCCGCTCTGCCGCATTGCAGCTCGTCGGACGCGAGCAAGGACGACTGCTCGCAGGGCTGCCAGCACCTGCAAGACTGCGGGCTCTGCATCCAGGACCAGGCCGGCGGCTGCCTCAACGTGCAGAGCTGCGCGTCGACGTGCGCGACCTACCCGACGGGCCAGAGCCTCGCGCGGTGCGTATCGAGCGCGGGCTGCGACACGACCGCGATCTCGGCCTGCGTCGGTCCCTCGACGAGCGGCGGCGGGAGCCAGTGCGCCGGGTGCTACTGGGACGGCTCGGCCTGCACCTGGTGCTCGACGAGCAACTGGGGCTCCGGCCCGTACAGCGGCGCCTGCTCGTCGTGCGACGCGACGTGCTGCCCGGGGCACTGACGCGCGCTCACCGCTCCGAGCGATCCGCGCTCAGCCCAAGGGCGGCGTTCAGCCCAGCGACAGGGTGCCGGCGTCGGCATCCACATGAGCCTCGGCGCCGAGCGTGACCGGTAGGTTGCGCGCTCCGTGGCCGAACGGGGCGCCGGTGAGCAGGGGCACGCCGAGCGACGTGAGCCGCTCGCGCAGCACCTCGCCGACGGTGACGCCGTCGGGGCCCGGGAGGCAGTCGGTGAACTCGCCGAGGACGATGGCCGACGCGCGCGCGAGGTGGCCGCCGACCGCCAGGCCGGTGAGCATCCGGTCGACGCGGTAGGGGCGCTCGCCGACGTCCTCGAGCAGCACGACGCCGCCGTCGGGGAGCCGCAATCGCCCCGCGGCGGCGCACGCGTGGAGCACCGCCAGGTTGCCGCCGCAGAGCGGGCCGCTCGCGCGTCCGCCGCGCCAGCCCACGAGCCCAGCGAAGCGCCGGGGGGCGAGGGGAGCCTCGAGCGCGTCGAGGGTGGCGCGCCGCGCGCGCTCGTCGCCGCGGCCGAGGCTGCACGCCATGGGGCCATGCAGCGAGGCGACGCCGACCGCGGCGGCCTCGACGTGCAGCGCCGTCACGTCCGAGAAGCCGACGAGCCAGGTGGGCGACGCCGCGAAGGCGCGCCAGTCGATGCGGTGCGCGATGCGCCCGAGCCCGTAGCCGCCGCGCGCGGCGATGACCGCCCGCGCGCCCGACGCGAGCGCGCGCGCGAGCTCGTCGAGCCGGCGCTCGTCCGTGCCGGCGAGGTAGCCGGTGCGCGTGAGCGCGTCGCGCCCGACCCGCACCCGGTAGCGCTCGGCGAGCCAGCCGACGCCGCGCCAGAACAGCGCGCGGTCGAACGGGCTCGACGGCGCGACGACGGCGACCGTGTCGCCCGGGCGGAGCGGCGGCGGGGCGATCACCCCGACACCCTACACCACCGCGGCGCTCGCCTGGCCGGGGGAGGTGACGCCGGGGCGCGCGCGCCCTAGATTGTCCGTCCGCCGATGAACGACTCCCGCGCGCTCAGCCTCGCCTCGGTGCGTGGCGCCCTCCCCGTGGCGCGCCAGGCGTGGCACCGCGCGCTCGCCGAGCTCGACGCGACGGCCACTCGGATGCTCGGCCGCGACTTCGACGAGCGCATGCAGCGCGTGAGCGAGCAGGTGGGCCCGGGCGGCGTGGACCCGTTCGGCCTCGACCCGGACTGGGTGAAATACGCGCTCGCGGGCGCGGCGTTCCTCCACCGCAAGTACTTCCGCACCGAGGTGCAGGGCGTCGAGAACATCCCCGACGGGCGCGTGCTGCTCATCGCCAACCACTCGGGGCAGGTGCCGATCGACGGCGCCGTCATCGCGGCGGCCGTGTTCCTCGACCGCAACCCGCCGCGCATCGTGCGCAGCATGGTCGAGAAGTGGGCCCAGACGCTCCCGTTCGTGGGCACCTTCTTCGGTCGCTGCGGCCAGGTCGTCGGCGTCCCCGAGAACGCGCGCAGGCTGCTCGACCGCGGCGAGGCCATCCTCGTGTTCCCCGAGGGCACCAAGGGCATCTCGAAGCCCTTCTCGCAGCGCTACAAGCTCGCCGACTTCGGGCTCGGGTTCATGCGCCTCGCGCTCGAGACGCACACGCCCATCGTGCCGGTCGCGCTCGTCGGCGCCGAGGAGCAGTACGTCAGCCTCGCCAACGTGATGCCCGTCGCCAAGCTCTTCGGCATGCCGAGCTTCCCGCTCATTCCGCAGCTGTTCGTGCCGGGCGGGCAGCTCCCGTTGCCGACGAAGTACCACATCCGCTTCGGCGAGCCGCTCGTGTTCGAGGGAGACGCCGACGACGACGACGCGGTCATCGAGGAGAAGGTCCGCGTCGTGCGCGCGACGATCCAGGCGATGCTTCACCGCGGCCTGAAAGAGCGAAAGAGCCTGTTTTTCTGACGCGGGAGCGCCGCGCGTGGCCATAATCGACCCCCCCATGCCGACCGAGCCCGAGCCGCGCAAAGCGCGAACGTCGCGCCGTGCGTCCGGTGCGCCGGGCGCCGCGTCCGCGTCGTCCGAGCCCGCGGTCGTCGTGACGGGCATCGTCGGACGCCTCGGCAAGAGCCTCGCGCGCGCGCTGCACCGCGAGCGTCGTGTCATCGGCATCGATCGGCGCGCGTTCCCCGACCGGCCCAAGGACATCGAGCACCACGAGATCGACATCCGCCGCACCAAGACGCGCGATCTGTTCCGCGGCGGCGACGTCGCGGCCGTCGTGCACCTCGGCATCATGCACGACCCGCGCGCGAGCGCGGGCGAGCACCACTCGTGGAACGTCGTCGGCTTCCAGAAGTTGCTCGAGTACGTCGCGCAGTACGACGTGAAGAAGCTCGTCGTGCTGTCGAGCGCCAACGTCTACGGCCCTCGCCCCGACAACCCGCAGTTCCTCGGCGAGGAGGCCCCGCTGCTCGGCGGCGCCAACTTCAGCGAGATCCGCGACCTCATCGAGGTCGACATGCTCGCGCAGTCGTTCTTCTGGAAGCACCCGGGCACCGAGACGGTCATCCTGCGGCCGGTCCACATCCTCGGCGCGGTGCGCAACGCGCCGTCGAACTACCTGCGCCTGCCCGCGGTGCCGACGCTCATGGGGTTCGACCCGATGGTGCAGGTCGTGCACGAGGCCGACGTCGTGCGCGCCGTCGCGCTCGCGCTCCAGCCCGGCGTGCGCGGCATCTTCAACATCGGGGGGCCACCCCCCGCGCCGCTCTCGCGCCTCATCGGCGCGCTCGGCCGCCCGCACCTGCCCATCCCGCACCCGCTCGCTGCCGCGATGCTGCGCCGCCTGTGGAAGCTGCGCATCGCCTCGTTCCCCGCGCCGGAGCTCGATCACATCCGCTACGTGTGCATGGTCGACGACCGCCGCGCGCGCGAGGTGCTCGGTTACGAGCCCCTCCACGGCTTCGAGGAGACGGTCCGCGCGGTCGACGAGGAGAGGTGGCCTTGAGGCTGCGAGGCGGACGAGGAGGGCGGGCTGCGAGCGGTGTCGGGCTCGTGCTCGCGTGCTGCGTGCTCGCGGGGTGCGACGAGGGAG
>CAITLX010000820.1 GCA_903893335.1 uncultured delta proteobacterium
CGCAGCGGCGTAAGCTGCGCGCCCCATGACGACCCTGCCCTACGCGTTCGCCGAGGAAGGCTGCTACCCGACCCCCGAGCACCGGCTGCTGCGCGACAGCGTCCGTGCCTTCACCCGCAGCGCGGTCGAGCCGCAGGCCGCGGAGCACGATCGCAAGGGCACGCTCAACCGCAAGCTGTTCGCCGCGTGCGGCGAGCTCGGCCTGCTCGGCGTCACGGTGCCCGCCGAGGCGGGGGGCGCGGGCATGGACGCGACCGCGGCGGTCATCGTCCACCACGAGCTCTCCAAGAGCGACCCGGGCTTCACCCTCGCGTACCTCGCGCACGCGATGCTGTTCGTGAACAACTTCTACTGGAACGCGAGCGACGACCAGCGCGAGCGCTACCTGCCCAAGGCGCTGACGGGCGAGTGGGTCGGCGCGATGGGCATGACGGAGCCCGACGCCGGCACCGACGTGCTCTCGATGCAGACGACGGCCACCCGCGACGGGGGCGAGTACGTGCTGTCGGGGCAGAAGGCGCTCATCACCAACGCCCCCGACGCCGACGTGTTCCTCGTCTACGCCAAGGTCGAGGGGCGCATCACCACCTTCGTGCTCGACCGCGACATGCGCGGCCTCTCCACGACCGGCCCCGTCCACAAGATGGGCATGCGCGGCAGCACCCTCGGCGAGATCGTGATGGACGACGTGCGCGTGCCCGCGAAGAACCTCGTCGGGCGCGAGGGGCAGGGCGTCACGCACATGATGCGCAACCTCGAGATCGAGCGCCTCACGCTCGCGGCCATGAGCCTCGGCATCGCCGACCGCTGCCTCGAGATCATGCTCGACTACGCCGCCGAGCGCCGAGCCTTCGGCAAGCCGCTCGTCGATCACGGCCAGATCCAGCGCTACATCGGCGAGAGCTTCGCGAAGACCGAGGCCGTGCGCGCGCTCGTCTACGCCGTCGCGCGCACCGTGCGCCACGACACGAAGAACCGCATCGGCTCGGACGCCGCCAAGCTCTTCGCCGCCCCCGTCGGCAAGGAGGTCGCCGACGCCGCGATGCAGGTGCTCGGCGGCTGGGGCTACTGCGAGGAGTACAAGGTCGAGCGGTTGCTGCGCGACGCGAAGCTGCTCGAGATCGGCGGCGGCACGCTCGAGTCGCACCAGAAGAACATCACGCGCGATCTCTTTGCGCTGGCCAAGGGCTGACGCGCGCGCCGGCGGCGACCGCGGCGGGCTCGGCCGAGGGGCGGTAAAAAGAGCTTCGACCGAGAGCTACGCGGTGCCAGCTCTCGTCGATGCCGAGCGTCGTCTCGACGCCGCCGAGCGCGAGCCAGCCGTCGGGCGCGAGCAGGTCGCGCACGCGTCGCAGCACCGTCCGGCGCGTCTCGAGGTCGAAGTAGATGAGGACGTTGCGCAGGAAGACCACGTCGAGGGCCCTGGGCACCGGCAGCGTGCCGAGCAGGTTGCCGCGCGAGAACTCGCACAGCTCGCGCAGCGGCGCGCGCACCACCCAGTCGCTGCCCTGCTGCTCGAAGTACTTCACGAGCATCGCCGAGGGCAGCCCGCGGTTGACCTCGTGGCCGCGGTAGCGCCCCTCGCGCGCGCGCTCGACGATCGCCTGCGACAGGTCGGTGCCGTAGATGCGCAGGCGCCAGCCGGCGAGCGCGGGGAAGTGCTCGCGGAGCAGCATCGCGATGCTGTAGGCCTCCTGGCCGCTCGAGCACGCCGCGCTCCAGATGGAGAGCGCGCGCTGGCTGGCGCGCCGCTCGATGAGCGCGGGCAGCACGTCGGTGCGAAGCGCGTCGAACGGGTGCGCGTCGCGGAAGAACGACGTCTCGTTGGTCGTCATCGCCTCGACGACGGCGCCGTGCAGCGCGGTCGCCGACGAGCCGCGCAGCCGCGTGACCAGGTCGCCGATCGAGGCGAGCCCCTCGTCGCGCACGATGCGCGCGAGGCGCGTCTCGACCAGGTACTCCTTGCCCGCCTCGAGCACGATGGCCGACTCGCGGTAGACGAGGTCGGTCACGTACGCCATGTCCGCGGCGCTAAGCGACGCCATCGCGCACCTCGGCCGGGCTAAGCGACGACATGGCGCACCTCGGCCGAGCCCGCCCCCGCGCCCGGTCGGCCGCGGCCCGACGCGACGCGCAGCGCGATCTCGGCGCCCACCGCCGCGAGCGGCAGCACGGCGTCGGCGAGCCCGGACTTCACGACGAACCCCGGCATCCCCCACACGACGCTCGACGCCTCGTCCTGCGCGAGCACCGAGCCGCCCGCGCGCGAGATCGCGCCGGCGCCGTCGGTGCCGTCCTTGCCCATGCCGGTGAGCACCACCGCGAGCACCGACGGGCCGTAGACCTCGGCCAGCGAGCGGAACATGGGGTCGACCGACGGGCGGCACGAGTTCTCGAGCGGGCCCTGGTGCAGCCGCACCCGCGCGTGCGAGCCGAGCTTGACCGCCTCCATGTGAAAATCGCCCGGCGCGACGAGCGCGACGCCGGGGCGAAGCTCGGCCCCGTCGGTCGCCTCGACGACCGTGAGCGAGCTCGAGCTCGTCAGGCGCTCGGCGAGCATGCGCGTGAAGAGCGGCGGCATGTGCTGGGTGATCGCGATGGGCACGGGGAACCCAGCCGGCAGCGCGGCGAGCACCTGCGCGAGCGCGTTCGGGCCGCCGGTCGACGAGCCGATGGCCACGACCTCGACGCGCGCGCCGCTGCCCCCCGGGCGCCGCGCGGGCAAGGGGCCGGTCGCGGGGGATCCGGCGGCGGGCGTCGGCATCCGCGCAGGCGCCGACGACGTCCGCGCGCCGCCGAAGCAGAGCACCTTGGGCACGAGCTGAGCGCGCACGTGCTCGGTGGCCTCGAGCATGCTCGTGGCGTTGGGCTTGGTCGCGTAGTCCGACGCGCCGAGCGAGAGCGCTTGCAGCGTGATCGACGCCGCGCGCTCGGTGAGCGAGCTGAACATCACCACCGGCAGCCTCGGCCAGCTCGCGCGGATGGCGACGAGCGTCTCGAGCCCCCCCATCTCGGGCATCTCCACGTCGAGCGTGACGACGTCGGGGCGCACGACCGGGATCTTGGTCAGCGCGATGCGGCCGTTGGCGGCCGTCGCGACGACCTCGATGCCCGGCACGCCCGAGAGCGCGTCGCCGATGATCTTGCGCACGACCACCGAGTCGTCGACGACCAGCACGCGCACGACCCGCGGCGCGCTCACCCTTGCCACCCCAGCATCTCGAGCTTCGCGCGCAGATCGTCGGCCGAGAAGGGCTTCATCAGGAACTCGTCGGCGCCCGCCGCGAGGGCGGTCGAGATCTGCGCCGCCTCGCTCTCGGTGGTCACCATGAGGATGCGCGTCGCGGCGTACGCGGCGTCGGCGCGCACGCTCTGCACGAGCTCGAGGCCGTTCATCTCGGGCATGTTCCAGTCGACGAGCATGAGATCGGGCGCGGCGATCTCGCCGAGCCGCGCGAGCGCCTCGACGCCGTTGCTCGCCTCGGCGGCGAGCTCGAGCCCGAGCGACGCGAGGATGCGCTTGAGGATGGCGCGCGTGGCGCGCGAGTCGTCGACGACCAGGGCGTTCATCTCTTGGCTCCGGGCTCACGCGGCCGTGCGGCCGCTCTCGGCGCCGGCGCCGACGATGCGGTCGGGATCGAGCACGAGCAGGATCTGGCGGTCGAGCTTGTGCACGCCGAGCAGCGCGCCGCGCACGTCGGCGGCGACCGTCGCGGGCACCGGCTCGAACGTCTCGTCGTCGACGTCGATGACGTCGTGCACCTCGTCGACCAGCAGGCTCACCGCCCCCGCTTCACCGCGCACCACGACGTTCATCGGCGGCGTCGCCTCGTCGCGCGGCGGCATCGAGAAGCGCTCGCGCAGCTCGATCGCGGTGACGATCTGGCCGCGCAGGTTGATGAGCCCCGCGAACATGGGGCTCGCGAGC
Source organism: uncultured delta proteobacterium (assembly GCA_903893335.1). Classification (GTDB taxonomy): domain Bacteria; phylum Myxococcota_A; class Polyangia; order Polyangiales; family Polyangiaceae; genus CAITLX01. The sequence continues at coordinate 3,929 of CAITLX010000820.1, forward strand.
GGCACGCGCGTGCGCGGCTGCGCGCGGATGACCTCCTGCACGCGCGTCACGTCGACGCCGAACAGGCTGCCGTCCAGGTAGAAGGTGCAGAGCTGACGTGCGGGCATCTCTCGGTCCTCTTCTCTCGCTCAGGCCACCGCCGCGGCGCGCTCCGTGGGGGCGCGCAGGGCCCTCTCGGTCAGCGCGTCGATGTCGAGGAGATCGGCCACCTTGCCCTGCACGACCGCTGCGCCCGAGACGCCGCGCCGGCCGGCCATCTTCTTCACCGAGATGCGCTCCTCGACCACGTCGAGGATGCCCTCGACCACGAGGCCGATCGGTCTGCCCGCGTCGCGCGTGACGACGACCTGCAGCGGCCGATCGTCGTGCGGCGCGGTGCTTCCGTCGAGCTCGCTCTGCACGTCGAGCAGCTGGAGGATCTCGCCGCGGTACTGCACGACGTCGCGCCCACCGGAGCGCTCGACCGAGTCGTGCGCGAAGACCTCGAGCCGCGCGACCGAGGCGAGCGGCAGCGCCATGCGCCCGTCTCCGCGCACCCGCAGCAGGAGCAGCATCGTCGTCTCGCCGAGCTCGGCGTCCGGCGCGATCGCCGAGGCCTCGTCGGAGTCGGTGCTCAGGGCGCCGACGCCCGCGCGCTCGGCGATCCCGAGCACGTCGAGGATGAGCGCGACGCGCCCGTCGCCCATGATGGTCGCGCCCGCGAAGCCGGTGAGCCCCTTGAGCTCCTTGCCGAGGGGCTTGACCACGATCTCCTCGGTGTCGCTCACGGTATCGACGACGAGGCCGAAGGCGCGATCGTCGGCCTGCACGACGACGATGTAGAGCGGCTTGCCCTCGGCGACGCGCTCGTCGGGGACGAGCCCGAGCACGCGCGAGAGAAAGACGAGCGGCAAGAGGCGCCCGCGCAGCCGGTAGACCGGCGCGCCGCGCACGTGCTCGATGGCGCGCGCGCCGACCGAGCCGTCGATGCGCACCAGCTCGAGCAGGCTCACCTGCGGGATGGCGAAGCGCTCGCCGGCGGCGGTGACGAACAGCGCGGGGACGATCGCGAGGGTGAGCGGGATCTTGATGCGCAGCGTGGTGCCGCGGCCGACCTGGCTGTGCAGGTCGACGACGCCGCCGATGCGCTCGATGTTCGTCTTGACCACGTCCATGCCGACGCCGCGCCCCGAGACGTGCGTCACCTTCTCGGCGGTCGAGAAGCCCGGCAGGAACACGAGCCCGAACAGCTCGCGCTCGGTCATGCGCGCGGCGCGCTCGGCGGGCACGAGCCCCTTCTCGACGGCGCGCCTGCGGATCTTCTCGGGGTCGATGCCCGCGCCGTCGTCGGCGATCTGCACGACGACGTGGCCCCCCTCGTGCGAGGCCGAAAGGTGCAGCACGCCGACGGTCGCCTTGCCGTGCGAGGCGCGCACCTCGGGGGCCTCGATGCCGTGGTCGATCGAGTTGCGCACGATGTGGGTGAGCGGGTCCTTGATCGCCTCGAGGATCGTGCGGTCGAGGTCGGTCTCGGCGCCGACCATCTCGAGCCGCACGAGCTTGCCGCAGCCGTGGGCGAGGTCGCGCACCACGCGCGGCAGCTTGCTCCACACGTTGCCGATGGGCTGCAGGCGCGTCTTCATCACGCCCTCCTGCAGCTCGGTGGTCAGGAGGTTGAGCCGCTGGGTCGAGCTCGCGAACGTCGCGTCCTTCAGCCCCGCGCCGTACTGCACGATCTGGTTGCGCGCGAGCACGAGCTCGCCGACCAGGTTCATCAGCTTGTCGAGCAGGCCGACGTCGACGCGCACCGTCGTCTCGGCGGCCGCCTGCTTGTGGTCGTTCTGCACCGCGAGCGCGTCGAGCACCGAGATCGGGTTGACCTTGCCCTGCGAGATCAGGATCTCGCCGACCGAGCGCGGGTCGCGCACCTGCTCGTCGAGCGCGCAGGCCAGGTCGCCCGCGGAGACGGCGCCCGAGTCGACGAGGATCTGCCCGAGGCGCGGCGTCGGCTCCGGCGCCGGGGTGCCGGTCGGGAGCCGCGGCGGCGGGGGGACGATCGAGATGGGCTTGGAGCCCGCGTGCGTCGAGGGGCGCGGCGCGCCCGCGCTGGCGCCCGGTCGGGTGGTGGGCG
>CAITLX010000821.1 GCA_903893335.1 uncultured delta proteobacterium
CGCCGAACAGGCGAGGGCGTACGCACGCGGCATCGGTCGCGAGGTCGTCCCCGTCGTCGTCGTTCCCTTCATGGGTGACGTGGGCAAGGCCGTCTGCGCGACGGCCGGGGTGTCGTGGTTCGACTTGTCCGGCAACGCGCACGTCGTCGCCCCCGGGCTTCGCATCATCATGTCGGGGAACCCCAACCGCTTCCTGCGTCGCGGGCGGCCGTCCACCGCGTTCGCACCTCGTAGCGCCCGCATCGCCCGGTGCTTGCTCGTCGAGCCCGACCGGCACTTCTCGCAGCAAGAGCTTGCCCGCCTCACCGGCCTCGACGACGGGTTCACCAGCCGCATCGTGCGTCGTCTCGAAGGCGACGGGCTCGTCGTTCGCGAAGACGGCCGCGTGCGCGCCCGCGATCCAGGCCTGCTCCTCGATGCGTGGGCAGAAGTCTACGATTTCGAGAAGCACGGCATCCTGCGGGGGCACGCCACGGCGCGCACGAGCGAGGAGCTTCTCGCCCGGGTGGGCTCCACCCTGGCGACCCGCGAGGTGCAGCACGCGGCGACCGGACTCGCAGGCGCGTGGCTCCTGACGCAGTTCGCGGGCTTCCGGCTCGTGACCATGTTCGTCGCGGAGCCGCCGTCGGACGCGCTGCTCAAGGAGATCGGCTTCCGCGAACAGGCGAGCGGCGCGAACCTCTGGCTGGTGACCCCCAACGACACGGGCGTGTTCGAGGGGGCGAAGGTCGTTGGCGGCGTGTCGTGCGTTCACCCGGTGCAGGCGTACGTCGATCTGCTCGGGCACCCCGAGCGCGCAAAGGAAGCGGCCGTCGAGCTTCGAGCCCGCCTGCTACGGCCGAGCAAGTGATGCCCAAGAAGCCCCAAACCGCTGCCGGATACGACGCCACGCAGGCGTCGTACGTGAAGGCGACGTGCCTCTACCTCGCCACGAAGATCGGCGACCTGCTGGACGAGGTCGTGGTCGTCGGTGGCATCGTGCCAACGCTCCTGGTCAACCAGGACGCCGCCCCGGAGCGGCACGTTGGCACGGCCGACCTCGACGTTGGGCTCACGCTCGCCGTGCTCGACGGCAAGCGGTACGAGAAGCTCACCGAGCGGCTGCGCCAAGCGGGCTTCGGTCCCGATGAGACCGATGACGGCAAGCCGACGAGCCAACGCTGGCGCATCGACGGGCCACCCCGCGTAACCGTGGACTTCCTCATCCCGCCGACCGGTGCAGCCGACAAGGGCGGGCGCATCAAGAACATCGAAGGCGACTTCGCGGCGATCATCGCCCCTGGGCTACGGCTGGCGTTCCTCGACAAGGTTGCCATCGCGTTGGACGGAACGAGCATCAAGGGCGAGCGTGCGACGCGGACGGTACAGGTCGCAGGCCCGGCGGCCTTCGTGGCGATGAAGGCGCTGGCCCTTCGACTTCGCGGCGAGAACAAGGACGCCTACGACCTCCAGTACTTCGTGCGCTTCTACGACGGAGGGGCCGCCCGGATCGCCGAGGCGGCGCTGCGGATCAAGAGCGAGCCCGAGATGCAGGAGGCCCTCGCGTACCTGCGCGAGGACTTCGCTTCGGTCGAGCACGTCGGGCCGAAGCGCGCGGCCGAGTTCCTCGGTGATGCCTCCGACGTGAACGCCCGCGCCGATGCGTGGAGCGCCATGTGGGACCTGCTCGACAGGCTGTCCTAACGGAAAGTGCCGTCCTGACCCACGGGTCAGGTGGCCTAGTTTCGTCAGGAAGCACACGAGGCTCGGAGGGCGGCCGGAGATTCGCCGCGCCGCCTCCACGTCCCGGGGAGCTTGCGTCGGTCGGCGGGACGAGCTACGAGAAATGTCCACGGTATCAACGAGTTAGCGTCGGTAGAGATCGGGCGTATCCCCCCCGCGCAACCCCCCCTGGACCACGACTCCAGCAACGCTCGGAGGCCCTGGCCAAAAGCCGGGGCCTTCGTCGTTTTGTCTGCGACGTCGCTGAGGTCGAGCTCCCCCGTGGCCGCATCGTGGCCACCCCCTGACCGCGAAAGACCCCCCGCGCGCGTGGCGAGCGCGCTACCCGTGAGCATCGCGACGAACCTCGTCGTCCCGCGCCGATGACCCAGCTGCCAGCGCCTCCCGCGTCGAAGCGGACCGAGCTGCGGGGGAGGTCAACGGCTCGCGTCGTCCCCGGAGCGCGCCGTGGAGCTCGATAGCATCCCCGCCCCGATTCACCCGCAACCTCGCCGATTCTCTTGACCCGCATGACCAGCATTCCAGGGCCCGGGCGCCGCGCCGTCGCGTCGCTGTGGGCTGCCGTCGCGGTGCCGTACGTCGTCCTCGCGCTCTGCGTCCCGGCGGCCCGCGCACTCGGCGTCGTGGGGCGCGTGCCGATTCCCGCCCTGACTGTGCTCGGGATGCTCGCGGGACCGGCGCTCGTGATCGCTCGCCCGGGGCTCGCCGCGAGGCTCCCGGAGGAGCTCGATCGCTGGCTCGGTCGGGACAACCGCACCCTGGCCGCGCTCTGGGCCTCCGGTGCCGTGCTCGCGCTCTACGCGCTCGGCCGGCTGGCCGTGTTCCTCGCCGACCCGACCCGGATCGACTGCTCCATCGACCCGTCGAACACGTTCCTCGTCCGTCACTCATGCCTCACCGCCTACGTGCACGGCGCCATCCTCTCGATGGATCCAGCGGCCAACGTGTACGACCTGGCCTTCGTGGAGACGGCGGCGGGCACCGCCGCGGCGCTGCCTCCGACGGCCGCGCACTTCGCGCCGTTCACACTCGACGCGTTCGGCTATCCGCCCCCCTTCTTGCTTCTGCCCCGCGCGCTCTGGCTGCTGACCGTGAGCTTCGCCTCGCAGCGGCTCCTGTTCGCCGCCGCCTCGCTCCTGCTGTTCCTGTTCGCCTGCGCCTCGGCGGCGGGCACGCTCGGGGGAGCCGCCGAGCGCCGCATGTGGCTGCTCACGCCCTTGTTCGCCTCCAACATGGTGGTCCTCGTCACACTCCAGGCGGGCAACTTTCACCTGGCTTCCGTCGCGCTCTGCCTCCTGTGCTGGGTCGCGCTCGAACGGCGGCGTGACGGGCTCGCAGGCTCCCTCCTCGCGCTCGCGACGCTGGCGAAGATCTTCCCCGGTTTGCTCGGCGTGATGCTCCTCGCGAGGCGGCGGTGGAGGGCCGTGGGATGGACGTGCGTGGCCGCGGCGGCGATCTGCGCGCTCTCCGTGGCGGTGCTCGGCACCAAGGTATGGCGCGACTTCGTCCTCTACCACCTGCCCAACGTGCAGTCGGGCGTCGCCCTTCGGTTCATGGTGGGCACCCCGCGGGAGATCGCGCTGAACGCGGCCCCTTTCGGCATCCCGTTCAAGCTCGGGGCGCTGGGGCTCGCGGGGTGGGGCTGGGCGGAGGCCCGGCAGTTCGGCAACGTATTCAGCGTGCTGCTCGTCGTGCTGGCTATTCTGGCGGCGCGGAACCACGGGAGCGCGCAGCACCGGCTGACGGTGTGGCTCGCGCTGGTGCTGCTCGCGTCGCTGCGCAGCCCCTACGCGGCCCCGTTCGTCCTCTCGGCGATGACGGTGCTCTTGCTGGTGCTCGCCGCGGAGGTCCAGTCGCCACGCGGCGTGGCGGTCTTCGTGGCCGTATGGGCGCTCTTCTCGCTCCCGACGCCCCCGTCGAGCCCCGCGGTGGAGATCGCCGTGTCGCTGGCGCGGGCCGGCGCCCTCTACGTCTTCCTCGTCTGGGCCGTCCTCCGGAAGGACCCGACCGCAGGTGGTCGCGAGGCGCGAGCGCCCGGCGCCGTGGCGCTCATGCCTCCGGCCCCATCTTGTTGACCAGCGCCTGGACGTGTTCGATGAAGGTTCGCGATCGGGGGTCGACGTCGCTGGGCTGCGGCGAGAGGCACCGAAACGTCAGCTCGCGGCCGACTTGGTCCGCGAGGACCGGGACGAGCGGGGGGCCCGGGACCAAGATTGGATTGGGATCGCCGAGCAAGATGCCGACGCCGTCCTGCGCGGCACGGTGAAGCGTCTGGCCGTTCCGCGAGCAGAACACCGGCTCGATCGGGACCACGCCGCCGGAGAGGAGGGGCCACTCGTTCGCGTCGCATCCGCCGTACTGCCAACCGAGCAGGCGATGCGCGCCGAGATCCGCGACGGAGGTCGGACGGCCGTGCTTCGCGAGATAGGCCTCCGAGGCGAGCGGCACGAGGCGGACGCGCGCGAGAACGCGCGAGAACCACCGGCCCTGGCTCGGCGGATCTCCGAAATGGAACATCAGGTCGAACGGCTCGTGGAGGTGGTCGAGCGGCTCGGCGCGTTCCACGTCCTGCAAGCACATCCCTGGCGCCACGTCCTGCAACGCGTGAAGGAGGGCGATTCGTCCGAGGTCCGGCACGCCCGGCGGGATGACCACGAGGATGCGCCCGCTGGGATCCCCCTTGGCCGCCCTGGCGGACGACACCATGCGCGCGTAGCGCTCGAGGAGCGCGCGGCCCTCCTCGAGCACGACCGCGCCCGCCGGCGTGAGTGCGACGCCGGCGGCGCTGCGAACGAACAGCGCGTTGCCGACCGCCGCCTCCAGGTTCTCGAGCCGACGACGGAGCGACGTCCGCGAAGTCCCCGACAGCTGCGCGGCGCGCTGGATCGAGCCGCACTCGACCACGCGCATCAGCAGCCGGATGCTCTCGAGATCCATGCAGACCCACCCGTCGCGGGAGATGGCGACCAGGCTACTCTAGCCGCCACCGCTCGCATCGGCGAACGCATTTCGCGCGCCGAGGACGCCGACGGAGGTGGGTTCAGCGCGAGGTGGCGGCCCGCTCGCGCCGCCCGGCGCGGCGGCGCCTCGCCAGCAGCAGCAGCAGGCC
>CAITLX010000822.1 GCA_903893335.1 uncultured delta proteobacterium
CGGGCCAGGCTGTGCCAGCGGAGCGTCGCGGCCAGCGTGCCGACGTGCGCCAGGCCGTCGCGCGTCCCCCGCGGCGCGAGCCATGCCGGGTGGGCGGGGGCGAGCGCCGAGGCAGCGAGCGCGAGCGGCCCCTCGAGCGCGCCCTCGACGAGCGAGGCGCGCGCGCGGGCGACCTGGTCGTCGCGCAGCGCGGGCGCGACCCAGGCGCGCGCGACTGCGTCGCCGACGCGAGCGGCGAGCGCCCCGGCGTCCTCGCCCGGACGGGGGATCGCGTGGCCGAGCAACCCGACGCCATCCGAGGACACCCACGGCTCGAGGGCGACGTCGTCGCTCGTGGCCTCGCTCGCGGCGGTGACGGCAGCCACCGCGCTCGCGCCGGCATCGCCCGGGCCGTCGAGCGACGTCCCGCACGGGGAAGCCACGAGCGCCCAGAGCTCACCCTGGCCAGCCTCGACGCGCGTGCGCAGCTCGACGCGCCGCGCACCGCGCGCTGCGCTCGCCGTGCGCCAGGCGCTCGCGAACCCCTCGCGCTCGGCCGCCGCGAGGGGCGCCGTGGCGACGACCGACCACGCGGGGGGCCCCGGGGCGGGCTCGCCGTGGGCCGCGACGAGGCTCCACCAGGCGGCGAGCTCAGCGGCCTCGCGAGGGGCAGCGGCGGCGTCGATCGCGCGCTGCGCGGCCTCGAGCGTCGAGAGGTGCGGCGCGACGGCGACCGCGCGCTCGATCTCGTCCTGCACGAGCGCGGCCGCCTGCGCGACCCCCTCGGCCGTCAGCGATTTCGCGCCCCCCGCCGCCCCCAGCGACACGGCGAGGCAAGAGCCCCCGGGGCGCGCGACGCCGCGCTCCTCGTGGACCACGAACGCTGGCGCGAACACCGCGACACGCTGCGCCAGCCGGGCGTGGATCGACCGGGCGGCGAGCGCCGCCGCGGGGTCGGGCAACCAGGCCGCGACCTGCACCGCGCCCTGCGGCGAGAGCCCCGGGGAAGGCGCGACCGCCAGCGCGGCGCTCATCGTCGGCGCGACGCCCGGCAGCGCCGGCAACGTGGGCCACGCGCGGGCTGCGACCGTCCGCGCCAGCGCCTCGACCCACGCGCGCGGCCCGACGCCAGCCAGCGCCAGGCGACTCGCGGCGAACCCTCCGCGCCTCAGCGCCTCGAGCCGCTCGGCCCCGCCGGGCCCCGAGAGGTCGGGGGCGCCGTCGTGTGGGGCCACGAGCTGACCGGTGCAGGAGGAGACGGCGTCGCCCCCGAGCCCCTGCCCGGCGACGCGCCCCAGCGCCGCGACCCGTCGGGCAGCCGCTGCGACCTCGGGGCCGCCCGCGACGACCGGGCGCGCGAGGGCGTCGTGGAGGGCGCCGACGGCTGCATCGACCGGTTCGCCCGCGCGGAGCGAGCCGCGGACGGCGTCCGCGTCGGCCACGACCGCGACGTCGAGGAGCCCCGAAGCGTCCAGCCTCTGCTGGAGCACCGCCGCGAGCGCCGTCGTGGCCCACGAGCCCCCCTCGACGCGGACGGCCCAGGCGAGCGCGCGGTCCGGGTCTCCGTCGCGCGCGACGAGGGCTACGACCGGCGACGAGCGCCCCGCGCGCACCTCGAGCGACCGCGCGACCGGCCGGCGCACCGCGACCGCGACGGGCTCCCGCGGATGCCCCGCACCGCAGCCGCCGGCGAGCGCGAGCACCACGAGCACCGCGGCGCGCGCGGCGGCGTGGTCAGGGGACCAGATCGGAGGCTCCGCGCGGGGCCACGGAGAACCCTGCGAAGTACATCACGACGCCCGTCACGGACGCGAAGTGCGTGCCCCCCGCGATCGGGGCGCCGGCGGCGCCGAACGTGTCGATCGGCGCGAGGGAGTTGGTCACCGTCACCGACGAGCCCGAGAGGGTGGCGGAGAAGCGCCCGCTCGACGCGGTGGTCGACGCGACGGTCACGTCCTCGAGCTTGACCAGCATGCCGAGCCAGCGGCGCCCCGTGGCGTACGACGCGAGGTCGACGAGGATCGGGCGCGCGACGCCTGCGGCGTCGAACCCGGCGCTGCGCGCGACCGGCGCGCGCCACTCGAACCGCAGCCCGACCGTGCCGCTGGCGAGCTCGGGGAGCGTCTCGCCGGACGGGAAGGGGAACGAGGCGGGGCCCGCGAACTCCTCGTAGAGCGCGCCGCGCACGTCGACGACGTCGCCTGCGGCGATCTTCAGGTCGGGCGGCGAGAAGCCCGGCCCGTACACCTCGATGCCGCCGTAGGGGAGCGGCGCCGCGACGGCGTCCTGCACGTACAGGTTACCGACGCTCTTGCCGTCGCCCGTCTCGTCGAAGTCGTCGCGCGCGGTGACGACGACGCCCGTCACGTCGAGCTTGGCCGTCAGGCTCGGGCGCGGGCGCGCCGGATCGTTGATCTGGTCGAGGCGCGCGCCGTCGCCGAGGACGCTCGGCGCGGGCGCGTCGGGGACCCAGCGATCGGCGCCCCCCTCGTGGCCCGAGCAGCCGCCGACCAGGCCGACGAGCGAGCAGGAGAGGGCGGCCGCGGCCGCTCGGTGGACATTCGAGCCTCGCATACGAGCCTCGAGGCTAGCACGAGACTCAGGCGGCGAGCCGCTCGCGCTCGAGCAGGGCCGAGAGGCGCGACTGGATCTTGTGCTTCTTCGAGTAGACGGTCTTCACGCTGATGCCCAGCCGCGCGGCGACCTCGTCGGGCTCGAGCCCCTCGGAGAAGTAGAGCGCCACGAAGTCGCGGTCTCGCTCGGACAGCTGCGCGAGCAGGTCACGGATGCGCTCGGCCTGCTGCTTGCGCGCGCACAGGTCGTAGGGGTCGGGCGCGTCGCTCGGCAGGCGCTCGGCGTCCACGAGCGAGCCGCGGGCCGAGCCCCGGCGCACGCTGCGCAGGTGGTCGTACGTCGCGTTGAGCGCGAGCATGCCCACGAACGACGAGAAGCGCGTGCCGCGGCTGGGGTCGAAGGCGCGGAGCTTCTGCCGGTCGTTCGCCAGCAGCTGGGCGACCAGCGTCGCGTAGACCTCCGGCACGTCCTCCGACGAGGCGACCGAGGCGAAGCGCGCGACGACGCGCCCGATGCACCGCACCACGAGCCGTCCGTAGCGCGCGTCGAAGGCGCGCCAGGCAGCCTCGCTCCCGGCGATCAGCTCCCGGACGAACGCGGGCTCGTCGATGGGGTCTTCGTGGCGGGCGGGGAAGGTGGCGGCGAGCAACATTCGGGGTGAGTCCTCCGCGGCGCATCGCGCGCCGTCGCCGAGTCCTTGTGCAGCCGACGTGCCGGGGAAGATTTCGCCGATCCGCTCCGTATTTCGGGTAGTTGCGGGCGTCACACCCCGTCACGATCGGGCCCCGCCGGTGACGCGTCGTTGCGGCACACGGCGTCACACCGTGCTAGACGTCGCCGCCGCCATGCCGGGCCGACTCCACGCGCTGCTCATCCTCGCGCGCTCGCTCGTGCTCACGCTGCTGCGCCGGTGGCTGGGGCGCGGCCCGCGCGGCATCGCGCTGTTTCGCGCCAACTTCGACGCCGACCGCCTCCCGCCGGTCGACGCGGCGCAGCGCGGCGAGCTCTCGAGCTTCGGCGGCTGCATCGCGTGCGGGCGCTGCGACCTGGGCGACGCCCCCCGCATCGCGGCGTCCGCGGGGGCCTACCCGGGCACGATGCGCTGGGTGCTCGCCTCGACCCGCAGCATGCCCGACTACGACGCCTCGACGCGCGCGCTCGCGTTCATCGACGACGCCGCGCTCGCGTCGAAGGAGCGCCTCTGCCCCACCGGCGTCCCGCTGCGCCGCCTGGTGGGCTTCGTGCGAGCGCAAGCCGCCCGTTGACGCGCGTTGTGGGGCACGGCGTGCCCGTGTAGGGTCGCGCGACCGCGGCCCCCATGAGCACGCCTCCTCCCGTCCCCATCCCGGCGCTCCCCGGCTGGGCCCTCATCCTGGGCGCGTCGAGCGGCTTCGGCGAGGCCGTCTCCAGCGTGCTCGCGCGGGCCGGCTGCCACATCATCGGCGTGCACCTCGACCGCCGCGCCACGATGCCCAACGTCGAGCGCATCCAGACCGAGATCCGCGCCTTCGGCCGCGAGGCCTGGTTCTTCAACGTCAACGCCGCCGACGCCACCCGTCGGCGCGAGGTGTGCGACGAGGTCGCGCGCCGCTTCCAGGAGCGCGCGCGCGGCGAGACGGTCCGGGTGCTGCTCCACTCGCTCGCCTTCGGCTCGCTCAGGCCCTACGTCGGCGCCGAGCCCGACGACGAGCTCAACGAGAAGCAGATCGAGATGACGAGCGACGTCATGGCGCACAGCCTCGTCTACTGGACGCAGGACCTGCTGCGCCGTCAGCTACTCGCCGCCGAGAGCCGCATCTTCGCGATGACGAGCACCGGGTCGTCGACCGCGTGGAAGGGCTACGGCGCGGTGGGCGCCGCGAAGGCCGCGCTCGAGTCGCACGTCCGTCAGCTGGCCTACGAGCTCGGTCCGCGCGGCATCACGGCCAACGCGATCTGCGCGGGCGTCACCGACACCCCCGCGCTGCGCAAGATCCCCGACCACGAGGCGATGGTGCAGGTCGCCCTGCGCAAGAACCCGTCGCGCCGCCTCACGCGCCCCGAGGACGTCGCGTGCGCGATCGCCGCGCTCGCGCAGCCGTCCACCTACTGGATGAACGGCAACGTCATCTATGTGGACGGCGGCGAGGCCGCGAGCGGCTGACCGCGGATCAGATCGCGACGAGCGAGAGGCGAGGGCCCGCGGCGAAGGCGGCGAGGTGGCCGCTCTCCTCGGCGACGAACACGTCGCAGCGCTCGTCGACGCGCAGCAGGTCGGGCACCAGCCCGGCCGCGACGTGCCCGAGCACCTCGCCGTCGCGCGGCCGCACGACGTGCACGTCTTGCTGCGGGACGAACAGCGCCCCCGAGCGCAGCACGGGCTCGAGGCGACGGGGTTCGTCCCCCTCGAGCGCGCGCGGGAACGCGTGGCGCCAGAGCGACGCGCCGCTGCGCAGCGAGAGCGCCTCGAGGTGCCCCGACGCGCCGTTGCAGACGAGGAGATCGTCGACCGCGAGCCACGCCGACGACACGGGGGCGAAGCCCGGGTCCACGCTCCACGCCGTCTCGCCGGTCTCGCGGTCGAGCGCGAGCAGCCCGAGGCCGCGGCGATCGCGCGTCACGATCGCGACCACCGACGACGACACGAGCGGCGCGCCCTGCGGCACCACGCCCGCGGGGAGCTCGCGCACCCAGCGCGAGGCGCCCGAGTAGGGGTCGAGGTGGTGCAGGCGCGCCGAGCCCTGCGCCGCGGTCGCGCCCCCCTCGCCCGCGATGGCGAAGAGCGCGTCGTGATCGAGGCCGAGCCGCGAGCGAAAGCGGCGCGCGTCGCGCACGCGCCACACGACGTCGCCCGTCGTCGCGTCGAGCGCCGAGAGGGTGGGGTCGCCGCTCGCGACGATGAGGAGCTTGCCCGCGCGACGGATGCGGAACCCCTCCGCGCGCCGCGCGGCGTGCCGCCAGCGAAGCTCGCCCGAGGCCAGATCGATCGCCGAGAGGTGCCGCTCGCCCTCGGTCACGACGAGCAACCGGGGAAGGCCGGGCGCGTTGACGACCGCGCCCGCGGGGGCGCCGCCGACGCGAGGCGCGACGCGCGTGCGCTGGGTGATCTCGCCGGTGCCGAAATCGTGGATGGCGACCTGGCCGTCGGCGTGGATGCGCGCGAGCCCGGCGGGCGTGACGATCGACACCGCGCGCGCGGTCGCCTCGCGCCAGAGCACGGTGCCCGTCGCGCGGTCGAGGCACGCGGTCTCGCGCGCGCCGCCGACCAGGATCCGGTCGCCGCAGAGGAACGTCGCCCGCAGGTCGAGCCCGGGGACGGCAGCCGTCCAGCGAGGCGCATAACGCATCCTCCCGTTGCCGAGGGGGGACTCGGGGCGCGCCTCGCGGCGCGTCATCGCCGCGAACGCGCGGTAGCCCTCGGCCGAGGCGTTGACCTTCGCGTCGTCGCGCGCCGCGTCCGAGAGCCGCTCGTCGAGCTCGCGGATCGCGCGGCGCAGCGCCGAGAGCCGCAGGTTGCGCGCCTGCGCCGGGCGTCGGCGCACCAGCGCGCGCACGACGGCGCGGCCGAACGCGACGGCGGCCTGACCGAGCGCAGGCACGTCGAGGCGAGGGAAGGTCCACGCGTTGCGCAGCCCGTGGGTGCGCGAGCCGCCGACCGTGAGGGTGAGCGTGCCCGCGTCCGGCCCCGGCGCCGCCGAGGCGACGCGCGCGGCGAGGAGCACGCCCGCCGCGTCCACACGCCGATGCCAGGCGCGTCCGGCCTCCCAGGCGTCGAGCGCTCCGTCCGCGATCGCCACGAGCTGCTCGGCGACCAGACACGGGTGCGCGTCGCCCAGCTCGCGCGTGCGGTCGGCGACCGTGACGCGGATCGACCCGCGCACGAGCATGCCGAGCAGGTCGGCCCGCTCGACCTCGGGGTCGTCGTCTTCGTCGTCGCCGCCGTCCGGCGCTCGAACGAGCATGTCCGCCGAGAAGCGGAGGGGAGCGTCGCCCTCGGGCTCGACGAGCACGGGCTCCACGCTCTCGTCGCTCCCGACCGTCCACGTCGCCTGCGCGAGCGCGTCGCGCTGCGTCAGCAGCTCGCGCGCCATCGGCTCGACGGTCGTCGTGCGGGCGATCCGGTCGATGGCCGAGGCGAGCCCGGCGAGCAGGGCGTCGCCCTCGACGCGCCGCTCGAACACGGCGATCTCGGGGCTGGGGCCGCCGCGGTAGAGCGAGAACAGCACGTCGGCGCCGGCGCGCTCGAGGCCCATCTCCCACGGTTCGTCGGCCGCGAGGCAGGTCACGCTCGTGTGCGAGCAGCGAGCCGCCGCGAGCGCGAGGGCCGCGTCGCCGAGGTCGCGCAGCAGCGGGACGACCTCCGCGTCGGCGAGGCGAGCGGTGAGGTTTGCTCCGTCGACGAGCAGGTCGACGATCCCGCGGGCGCCGAGCGCGCCTCGCGACGAACGTGCACCCGCCCGCGACTTGCCCCCGACGACGATCTGGAATGCCGGCATGCGACGCAGCGAACGATAGGGGTCGCGGCGTGCGATTCGAACTTTTCGGGACCGATCGCAGGGGAGTGGACAGGCGCGAGCGAGGTCACTAGGGCCCTCGCTTGCCGCACGGCGGTGGACGTTGCACCATCGCTCGGTGACCCTTCCCCTCGCGCGCCGTGGCTCCGTGGGGCTCGCGCTCGCGTTCGCCGCGCTCGTGACGACCCCGCGCCTGCGCGACGCGCACGCCGATCCGCTGGCCGCCGTCGGCGGAGAGGCCATCGAGATCGCCGCCGAGACGCTCGAGGTCGACGCGCGCGGCGGCACGGCCGTGCTCACCGGACACGTCTCGCTCGTGAAGGGGGACCTCAAGGTCGCCTGCCCGCGCATCGAGGTGCGCTACGACGACGCCCCGCGCGTCACCTGGGCGCGCGGCAGCGGCGGCGTCACGGCCGACATCCGCGGCGTGCACGCCGAGGCCCCCGAGGTCGACCTCGACCTCGGCCGTCACGTGCTCGAGCTTCGCGGCGGGGTGCGGCTCACGCGCGGCCAGGGTTGGCTGCAGGCCGACAAGGCGTCCATCGAGATCACGACCGCGAAGGTCACGCTCAAGGACGTGCGCGGCGCCATCCCCGTCGGCGCCCCCAAGCCGTGAGCGCCCCTGCGCTCGAGGCGCGCGGCCTCGAGGTGACCCTCGACGGCGTCGCCATCGTGCGCCGCGTCGATCTCTCGGTGGAGCCCGGCAGCATCACGGCCCTGCTCGGCCCGAGCGGCGCGGGCAAGAGCACGCTGTTCGCGGCGCTCGTGGGGGAGCGGCGACCGACCGCCGGCGTCGTGCGGCTGTCGGGCGTGGACGTCACGCGCGAGCCCCTCTGGCGCCGCGCGCGGCGAGGGCTCGGCTGGGTCCCGCAGACGCCCAGCGTGCTCGGCGACCGCACGGTGCGCGACAACTTCGCCACCTTCGCCGCCGTGGCCGTCCCGCGTCCGGTCGATCGGCTCGGCCCCGACGCCTGGGCGGCGCGCGTCGGGCTCGCGCACCGGCTCGACGCGCGCGCGTCCACGCTCTCGGGGGGCGAGCGCCGCCGGCTCGAGCTGGGGCGCGCGCTGCTCGCGGCGCCGACCGTGCTCGTGTGCGACGAGCCCTTCGCCGGCCTCGATCCGGCAGCCTGCGCGACCATCGGGGCGCTGCTGCGCGAGGCCGCCGCCCGCGGCTGCGCGGTCGTGCTCGCCGACCACCACGTCGCCCAGGCGCTCGCGGTGTGCGACCGCGCGCTGCTGCTCGTCGACGGGCAGGTCGCGACCTCGACGACCCCGGCCGCGTTCGGCGACGAGCCAGCCGTGCGCGCGCGCTACCTCGGCACGCTCTGAGAACGCGCGAGAACCGCTGGCCGAGCGGCGCTGCGCTTGGCATGATTGCGTACGCGGTGGCCTGGGCCGGGTGGTAGACTCGCCAGGCCCGCGCAGGGGCGCAGCACCCCGCGCCCGCGACCCACCCTTCGCCCATGGAAATCAAGCAGCAGCTCCGAATCAGCCAGCAGCTCGTCATGACGCCGCAGCTGCAGCAGGCGATCAAGTTGCTGCAACTCTCGCGCCTCGAGCTGATCGACGAAATCCGCAAGGAGCTCGACGCGAACCCGATGCTCGCGGACGACGAGATCGACCCCCGTCCGCGCGACCAGACCGACCGCTCCGCGCCGACCCCGATGGGCAACGAGCGCCCCGTCGAGGAGCGCGTCGGCGAGACCGAGCGCGTCGAGCCCGACGTCGACATGGGCCACCGCGCCCTCGAGAAGAAGGGCGAGGAGATCGACTGGGAGCAGTTCCTCGAGAACCGCGCGCTGCAGGCGCCGCTGCCCAGCCAGCGCGGCGGCTTCGACGATCTGCCCCCCATCGAGCAGAACCTCACCCGTCCGGCGAACCTGCCCGACCACCTCATGTGGCAGCTGCACATGAGCGATTTCAACGACGTCGAGCGCCGCTTCGCCGAGCTCGTCATCGGCAACCTCGACGACAAGGGCTACCTCGACCTGCGCGGCACCGAGCGCGAGGACGGCACCCGCACCCCCGACCTGTCGGTCGACGACCTCGCGGTCGAGGCCGGGCTCGACCCCGAGGACGCCCCCGAGGTCCTGCGGCTGCTGCAGGAGTTCGATCCGGTAGGCGCTTGCGCGCGAGACTTGCGCGAGTGCTTGCACGTGCAGGCCGTCGTCTTCGGCTACGACGAGTTCGAGCTCGCGGTCATCGACCGGCACCTGCACAACCTCGAGAAGCACAACTACCAGGCCATCGCGCGTGACCTGAAGGTGCCCGTCGAGGAGGTGTACGAGGCCGCTCAGGAGATCCAGAAGCTCGAGAGCCGCCCCGCGCGCAACTTCACCGACACCGACGACAAGACGATCTCGATCACGCCCGACGTCTACGTCATCAAGGACGGCGACCGCTTCGTCGTGCTCGACAACGACCGCGGGGTGCAACGCCTCTACATCAACGAGGCTCTCACCAAGCAGATGCTCCGCGACCCGCACGCCAAGGAGTTCATCGGCGAGAAGCTCCGCAACGCCCAGTGGCTCATGCGGGCGATCGAGCAGCGTCGCAAGACGATCATCCGCGTCACCGAGTGCATCGTCGAGAAGCAGCGCGACTTCTTCGAGCGCGGCGTCGCGTTCCTGCGCCCGATGATCCTCCGCGACGTCGCCGAGACGGTCGGCATGCACGAGTCGACGATCTCGCGCGTGACGACCAACAAGTACGTCCACACGCCTCAGGGCCTGTTCGAGCTCAAGTATTTCTTCAACTCGTCGATCCGACGAGTGGCCGACGACGACATCGCGTCGGAGAGCGTGAAGCAAGCGATCAAGAAGATCATCGAGGAGGAGGACAAGAGCAACCCGTACAGCGATCAGGCGATCGTCGAGCTGCTCGAAAACCGAGAAGGCATCCAGATTGCACGCCGGACCGTGGCCAAGTACCGGGAGATGCTCGGCATCCTGGCCTCGTCCCGACGCAAGAAGTTATTCTGAAGCGGGTGAGGGGCGCATTCTGGCCCTGACACCCCGCGGCGGAGCGACCGCCGCCGATGGAGGCATCGAATGAACATCGCCATCACGTTTCGCCACCTCGAGCCCAGTGACGCCGTCAAGCAGTACGCCCACGACAAGGTCGCGAAGCTGCAGAAGTTCCTGCGCCAGCCCATGCACGCGGCCGTGACGCTCGGCCTCGAGAAGCTCGACCACGTCATCGAGGCGCGCGTCTCGGCGGGCTCCGATCACTGGCAGGCGCGCGAGCAGAGCCCCGACATGTACGCGTCGATCGACAAGGTCATCGACAAGCTCGAGCGGCAGATCCGCGCGAGCAAGGACGTCGAGGTGTCGAAGAAGCACGGTGGCCCCAAGGCCGGGGAGTTCGTCGCTGCCCAGGCCGAGGTCGAGACCGAAGAGTGAGTCTCCGAGCACCGGCTCAGGCCCGCGGTTCGCGCCGCGGAGCATCGGCGCAGGCCCGAAGCGCGAACCATCGAGTGTTCGCGCAGCGCGTGGGAGCGTGATGACCCTCAACGACATCCTTTCGGGCGAGCGCGTCGACGTCGCCCGAGGCAAGCGAGTGCAGACGAAGGACGACGCGCTTCGCGCGCTGTCTGCCATGCTCGCCTCGGGCGGTCTGGGGCCGAGCGCCGACGAGTACCTCCAGGTCTTCTGCGAGCGCGAGGCGCTCCAGTCGACGGGGATCGGCGACGGCGTCGCCATCCCGCACGGGGCGCTCGAGGCGCTCGGCGGCCAGATCGCCGCCGTGCTCATCTGCCCGGACGGCGTGCCGTTCGAGGCCATCGACGATCGCCCCGTGCGCATCCTCTTCGCCGTGGCCGGCCCCAAGCGGGCCACCGGCGAGCACCTCAAGACGCTCGCGCGCGTGTCGCGGCTCCTGCGCGACGCCGGCTTTCGCGAGAAGCTGCTCGCATCGGCCGCGGCGGCCGACGCGTTCGACCTCATCCGGAGCGCCGAAGAAGGCCGCGCCGCCTGACCG
>CAITLX010000823.1 GCA_903893335.1 uncultured delta proteobacterium
GCGCGGCGGCGATCTGCCGCCACGCCTCGACCTCGGCGCGTGCAGCCGCGTCCCCCTCGAGGCGCGCCTCGACCTCGCGCGCGCGGGGCGCGTCGAGCTCTCCGTCCAGCCAGGCCGAGAGCTCGCGCTCGCGACGCAAAGACGAGGGTTTCACCGGTCGCCTCCGTTGCCGTCGAGCTCGCGATGGCAATCGGCGAGCGCGATCTGCAGCTTGCGACGCGCGTGAAACAGCCGGCTCATGATGGTGCCCTTCGAGACGCCCATCGCGACGGCGATCTCCTCGTACGACATGCCCTCGATCTCACGCATCACGATGACACCGCGGTGGTACGGCGGCAGCGCGTCGAGGGCCGCGCGCAGGCGCGCGCCAAGCTCGCTGCGGCAGAGCGCGTCGTGCGGATCGTGGCCGTCGAGGCGCGCGACGAGCGGCGCGGCTGCCTCGTCGGCATCGCCCGACCGGCGGCGACGCGCGTCGGCCTCGGCCTCGCGTCGCCCCGGCTTGCGCACGACGTCGATCGAGAGGTTGGTGACGATGCGGTAGAGCCAGGTGAAGAAGGCGGCGCCCCCCTCGAAGCGATCGAGGCCACGGTAGACGCGCACGAAGGCCTCCTGCACGACCTCGCGCGCGTCGTGCTCGTCGCGCACCAGCGCGAGCGCGATGCCGAAGGCGCGGCGCTCGTGGCGCTCGACCAGGGCGCGGAAGGCGACGGTGTCGCCGCCGCGCGCGCGGTCGACCAGCGCGCGGTCTTCGTCTGCTTGAGCGTCGCGTGCACATCGCTTGGACGCAGCGGCGTGCGCCCTATTCACACCCCTGATCGCGGTGTCAGGGGGGGCTGTTCCGGCGAACGGAGAGGGCGACCAGGAGAGGGTGCGGGCGGAGGCCATCGCTCCGTCCTACGGAGCGCCCCCTCCACATCTCCCCCGCGGCAGAACGCCCCTCCGCGGGTGCGCCGCGAGGGCTTGCCCCGGGGCTGCGCCCGCGCGGTCGTCGCCAGGTCAGGGAATCGGCACGAGCCGGCGGCGCTGCGGCGGCGGCTCCTCGTCGTCGGGCGAGGGCTCGGGCAGCGCGCCGAGCGTGACGCGCAAGTCGAAGGCGCGGTCGCCGCGCTGCACCCGCAGCGTCACGAGCTTGCCCACCCCCGCCAGGCTCGCGACCCACCGAAGCTCGTCTGCGTCGGCGATGGCGCGCCCATCGACCGCGAGCACGAGGTCGTCGACCGCGAGCCCCGCGCGGTCGGCGGCCTGCCCGGGGATGACGCCCTTGATCCAGGCGCCGCGACGGTCGGGGCGCTTGAGGCGCGCCGCCTCGTCCTCGGAGACGGACCCTACGTACGCGCCGAGCGCGCTGCGCGTGATCTTGCCGTCGCGCAGCAGGATCGGCAGCAGCTCCTTGACCATGTTGATGGGGATCGCGAAGCCGATGTTGTTGGCGTTCGCGCGGATGGCGGCGTTGATGCCGACCACCTCGCCCCGCAGGTTGAGCAGCGGCCCCCCCGAGTTGCCCGGGTTGATGGCTGCGTCGGTCTGCAAGAAGTTGAAGTAGCCGTTCTCGTCGAGGCCCGGCGCGTCGGCGCGGGTGCGCCCTCGCGCCGAGAGGATGCCCGCCGAGACGGTGTGCGACAGGCCGAACGGGTTGCCGATGGCGACGACCCAGTCGCCCACCTCGAGCCCGTCGGAGTCGCCCAGCGCGAGCGCGTGCAGCTCGCCCGCCTCGATGCGCACCACCGCCACGTCGGTGAGCTTGTCGCCGCCGACGATGCGCGCGGGCGCCTCGTGGCCACCGGCGAGGCGCACCGAGACCTCGGTGCTCCCCTCGACGACGTGCTGGTTGGTGAGGATGAGGCCCGTCTTGTCGAAGACGAAGCCCGAGCCGAGCCCCTCGCTGACGAGGCGGCGTCGCCCCGAGCGCGTCTGGGCCTCGGTGCGGCTGATGAGCGTCACCACGCCCGGGTCGGCGGCCTTCGCGAGCGCGGCGAAGGACGTGGGCGCACCGAACGGCGCAGCGGCGGGGGGAGACAGTACGATCGGCGCCGCAGGGGGCGCCGTCGGCGCGGGTGCGACGGGCGTGGCCCCCGGAGGCAGCGAACCGGGGGGAGCCGCGTCGCCGGGCGCCGGGTGCCGGCGCGTGCACGACGCGACGAGCAGCAGCAAGACGGCGAGCCGCGCGACGCTCACAGGGCGGGCGGCGCGCTCGCTCACGACGTTCACGGTCTTCTCCACGCGCTCGCTCACGAGCCCTTCGACACCTCGACGAAGCGCAGACGCAGGTCGAGCAGCGCCTGGTCGAGCAGGCGCTCCTCCTCGCCGGTGAGGTTGCCCTTCGTCTTCTCCTGGAGGACTCCGAGGAGATCGATCGTCTGGCGCGCGAGCGTGAGGCTCCGCTCGGACTGGTGCCCGTCGGGGTGCGGCGCGTCTCCGAGGTGGAGCAGCGCCGAGTGGATGAGCGACAGGACGAAGGTCGAGAAGTCGAGCTCGGGAAGCGTCGATTCGCTCATGTTGACGGCCCTCGTCGCGGGAGGTCAGCCCTCGTCGTCGTCGCCGTCGAGCGCAGGCTGCTCGAGCGTGACCACGTCGGCCCCCGCGACGACGTCGGGGAGGTCCTTCAGGTGCTTCTCGACCTCGCGCGGCTCGAGCACGCCCTTCTTGAGGTTGCGGTCACGGACGCGGATGTCGAGATCCCACGGAGTCTTCTGGTTGCTCATGTCGATCGGGCTCGTGCTTGGCTGAGCGGGCGGGTCAGGCCGCGCCGCCGGAGGGGGGGGTGCCGGAGGGCTTGCGCCCGAGGGGTACCACGTCGGCGGGCTCGTGGTGGTGATGTTCGGGGTCGTCGCAGCAGCCTTCGCTCGCCTCGAGGGCCTCCTCGGCCTCCTCGATCTCGGCGGCGGTGGCAGCGCGCACCGCGATGACCTCGAGCTCGAAGCGCAGATTTTCGCCGGCCAGCGGGTGGTTGGCGTCGACCACGATGGCGTCCTCGCGCACCTCGACGACCCGCAGCGGCAGGGCGTCGCCGTCGGGCCCCTCGGCCACGAACTCGTCCTCGACCTGCACGGTCGCCGGGTCGGGGAACTCGGAGCGCTCGACCTCGAAGACGGCGTCGTCGTCGTAGGGGCCGTACGCCTCCTCGGCGGGGACGGTGAGCGTCTTCTTCTGGCCGGCGACGAGGCTCTCGATGCCGGCCTCGAGCCCCGGCACGACCTGGCCGTAGCCGAAGACGAACTCGAGCGGGTCGTCGGCGCCGACCGTCTCGAGGACCGCGCCGTCCTCGTCGTAGAGGGTGTACGCGAGACTGACGAAGGTGTCGGGGCCTACTTGGGTCGCAATCGCCATGGCAGTGCCCACTCCGAGAGGGCGAGGTGGCCCTGTCTGCCATGCGGGCGGCGGCGTCGCAAGCGCGACCGCCCCGCGCGCGGCTACGAGGCCTCGGGACCGACGATGTGCCCCGCGAGGGCCGACGCCGCGACGACGTAGGGGCTCGCGAGGTAGACCTGCCCAGGCCCGCTGCGGCCGGGGAAGTTGCGGTTGATCGCCGACACGGTGACCTCGTCGGCGCGCTGCGAGACGCCCGGCCCAGCCTTGATGCACGCGCCGCACGAGGGGTCGACGAGCTCTGCGCCGGCCTTCGCGAAGATCTCGAGGTAGCCGCGCTGCTCGGCGTAGCGGCGGATGTCCTGCGAGCCGAACTGGAGGAAGAGTTGCACGCCGTCGGCGACGCGGCGCCCCTTGGCGACGGCGGCGCCGAGCACCGCCGCGTACATGTCCATGTCGGCCTTCTTGCCGCCGGTGCACGAGCCGCCGTACGCGACGTCGATCTTCACGGGGCCCCCCACCTTCGCCTCGAGGTCGCGCAGGGGCACGCCGTTGCGCGGGTCGCCAGGGAGCGCGACCATCGGCTCGATCGACCCGAGATCGACCTCGAAGGTCGCGAGGTAGGACGCCTCGGCGTCGGCC
>CAITLX010000824.1 GCA_903893335.1 uncultured delta proteobacterium
CGCAGGAACACCGACTCGAGCTCGCGGTCGTGGCGGGCGAGCTCGAGCTCGCCGAGCCCCGCGCCGACGAGCGCGCGGCACACGTCGTCGCGCGCGTCGCGGTCGGCCGCGACGCGCAGCGCGGTGACCCCCGGTGCGCTCTCGCCCCCGTCGCGAGGCTCGACGCGAACGACGCCCGCGACGGCCTCGATGGCGGCGGTCGCGGCGGCTCGGTCGCCGCGCACCGCGACGTCGAAGCGCACGCCCTGCACCAGCCGGGCGGAGAGCTCGGCCTCGGTGCCCGCGGCCACGACCTCGCCGTCGCGGATGACGAGGATGCGATCGCACGTCTCGCTGATCTCGGAGAGGATGTGGCTCGACACGATCGTCGTGTGGCGCCCGCGCAGGCGCAGCAGCAGCCGGCGCATCTCCACGATCTGCACCGGGTCGAGGCCGCTGATGGGCTCGTCGAGCACCAGCAGGCTCGGCCCGTGGACGATGGCCTGCGCGATGCCCGCGCGCTGGCGGAAGCCGTGCGAGAGGGTGCCGATGCGGTCGCCCTGCACGGCGCCCAGCTCGGTGGCCAGCTCGGCCTCGGCGGCCAGGCGCGGCGCGTCGGCGCGCGAGATGCCCCGCAGCCGCGCCGCGAACACGAGCTGCTCGCGCACCGTCATCTCGTCGTAGAGCGGCGGCACGTCGGGCAGGTAGCCGATGCGCGCGCGCACCGCCTCGGGGTGCTCGACGATGTCCACGCCGTCGATGAGCACGCGCCCCGACGAGGGGAGGAGATCGCCGGCGAGCATGCGCAGCGTGGTCGTCTTGCCGGCGCCGTTGAGGCCCAGCAGGCCGACGATTTCCCCCTGCGCGATGGACACGCTCAGGGGGCCTACGGCGCGCCGGTCGGCGTAGAACTTGGTCAGCTCTTGCGTCTCGATCACGGGGGTGGGTTCGCTGGGGCCGCGGGGGGTGGGCCCGCGCGGGGGCGAGATGAAGCGCAGGGAGCGCGCCCGCCGCAAGTGATTTCGCACACGACCCCCACCCGGGGCCGGCGGCGGGGGTTGCGGCGAGACGCGCGCGGGGCGGTGCAACCTCCGGCACACCTCGTGTATACGTCCGCCCGCCATGAACAGCTTCTCCAGCCGGGCCGAGCTCCGCGTCGCGGGGCACACCTACGAGATCTTCCGCCTCGACGCGCTCGACCGCGCGGGCGTCCCCACCACGCACCTCCCCTTCGCGCTGCGCATCCTGCTCGAGAACCTGCTGCGCACCGAGGACGGCCGCGCCGTGCGCGAGGCCGACATCCGGGCGCTCGCCGCGTGGAGCCCGAAGGCCGAGCCCGACACCGAGATCGCGTTCTCGCCCGCGCGCGTGCTGATGCAGGACTTCACCGGCGTGCCCGCCGTCGTGGACCTCGCCGCGATGCGCGACGCCATGAAGGCGATGGGCGGCGACGCGACGAAGATCAACCCGCTGGCGCCCGCCGAGCTCGTCATCGACCACTCGGTGCAGGTCGACGCCTACGGCCGCCCCGACGCGTTCACGATCAACGCCGACCTCGAGTTCCGCCGCAACCGCGAGCGCTACGCGTTCCTTCGCTGGGGCCAGGACGCCTTCGCGAACTTCGCCGTGGTGCCGCCGGACACCGGCATCGTCCACCAGGTCAACCTCGAGTACCTCGCGCGCGTCGTGTTCGAGGCCCCCGCCAAGCCCGGCGCGCTGCCGCGCGCCTACCCCGACACCGTGGTCGGCACCGACTCGCACACGACGATGATCAACGGCGTCGGCGTGCTCGGCTGGGGCGTCGGCGGCATCGAGGCCGAGGCCGCGCTGCTCGGCCAGCCCGTCTCGATGCTCATCCCGCAGGTCGTCGGCTTCAAGCTCACCGGCCGCGTGCCCGAGGGCGCCACGGCCACCGACCTCGTGCTCACCATCACGCAGATGCTGCGCAAGCGCGGCGTCGTCGGGAAGTTCGTCGAGTTCTTCGGCCCCGGCCTCGCCGAGCTCGCGCTCGCCGACCGCGCGACCATCGCGAACATGGCGCCCGAGTACGGCGCGACCTGCGGCATCTTCCCGGTCGACGCCGAGACGATCCGCTTCCTCAAGCTCAGCGGCCGCGAGCCGCAGCAGATCGCGCTCGTCGAGGCCTACTGCAAGGAGCAGGGCCTCTTCCACGACGCGAACACCCCCGAGGCGTCGTACACCGACGTGCTCTCGCTCGACCTCGCCACCGTCGTGCCGAGCGTCGCCGGGCCGAAGCGCCCGCAGGACCGCGTCACGCTCGCCGGGGCCTCCAAGTCGTTCGCCGACGCGCTGCCCACGCTGCTGCCCCCCAAGCGCGACTCGAAGGAGCCCGCGACGCACGGCTCGCTGCACGACGGCTCGGTCGTCATCGCCGCCATCACGAGCTGCACCAACACCTCGAACCCCTCGGTGATGCTCGCCGCCGGCCTGCTCGCCAAGAAGGCGGTCGAGAAGGGGCTGACCGCGAAGCCCTGGGTCAAGACCTCGCTCGCGCCCGGCTCCAAGGTCGTCACGGCCTACTACGAGCGCGCCGGCCTGCTCGGCTACCTCGAGGCGCTCAACTTCCACGTCGTCGGCTACGGCTGCACCACCTGCATCGGCAACTCGGGCCCGCTGCCCGACGCCATCACGCAGGACATCGTCGACGGCAAGCTCGTCGTCGCGTCGGTGCTGTCGGGCAACCGCAACTTCGAGGGGCGCATCAACGGCGACGTCCGGGCGAACTACCTCATGTCGCCGCCGCTCGTCGTCGCCTACGCCATCTTCGGGCGCATCGACGCCGACATCGTCACCGAGCCGCTCGGCACCGGCAAGGACGGCAAGCCGGTGTTCCTCGCGGACGTGTGGCCGACCCAGCGCGAGGTGTCCGACGCGGTCGCGCAGGCGATCGGCGAGGACATGTTCCGCTCGGTCTACGCCAAGGTATTCGAGGGTGACGAGGCCTGGCGCTCGCTCGACGTGCCCTCGGGCGCGACGTTCGCGTGGGACGCCGCGTCGACCTACGTGCGCCACCCGCCCTACTTCGTCGACATGCCGAAGACCCCGGCGCCCGTGAAGGACATCGTCGGCGCGCGCGTGCTCGCCGTGCTCGGCGACAGCATCACGACCGACCACATCTCGCCCGCCGGCTCCATCAAGAAGGACGGCCCGGCCGGCAAGTACCTGGTCGCCCACGGCGTCGACCCCAAGGACTTCAACTCGTACGGCGCGCGCCGCGGCAACCACGAGGTCATGGTGCGCGGCACCTTCGCCAACGTGCGCCTGAAGAACCGCCTCGCCCCCGGCACCGAGGGTGGCGTCACGCGCCACCTGCCCGACGGCGAGGCGATGTCGATCTTCGACGCCTCCGAGAAATACCGCGCCGAGGGCGTCCCGCTGTTCGTGCTCGCGGGCAAGGAGTACGGCTCGGGCTCGTCGCGCGACTGGGCGGCCAAGGGCCCCTACCTGCTCGGCGTCAAGGCCGTGCTGGCCGAGAGCTACGAGCGCATCCACCGCTCCAACCTCGTCGGCATGGGCATCGTGCCGCTCGAGTACACCGGCGGGCAGACCACCGAGTCGCTCGGCCTCACGGGCGAGGAGCAGTTCGAGGTCGTGGGCCTCGCGGCGCTCCTGACCGACGGCTTCTCGGCTGGCCGCGAGGTCACCGTCCGGGCCACCGCCCCGGGCGGCAAGGTCAGCGAGATCCGCGCCCGCGTGCGCATCGATACCCCCCAGGAGGTGCTGTACTACCAGCACGGGGGCATCCTCCAGTACGTGTTGCGCCAGCTCGTTCACGGCAAGGCCTGAGGCCCTCGGGCGAGGCCGGGCGGCTCCCGCGCGACGTCGGCGCGGGAGTTGCTCTGTCGTGACCGACGATGTCGGCGCCCGGGCAGTTCGAGCGGCTGCTTCCGGCCCTGCACGAGGCCGTCGCCCGGATCCGTCCGGGGGCCTCCCTCGTGCGCGTCGTGCCCCTCGGCACCGACGTCGAGGACCACGTCGCCACGGCCAAGGCGCTCGGCTACGGCCAGCCGCTCCGGCTCGAGCTGCGCACCGCCGACGGGCGCGCAGAAACGCTCGTGTTGCACGCCGCGCAGCCCGACGCGTACGGCCACGATCGCAGGTCCGATCGGGCCGGTTCGTTGCTCCTCGCGTACGACACTTTCGGGAGCGTTCCACGGCACGTGCGCGCCCTCGACGTAGGCCTCCTCGAGCCCGACGGGCACCTCATCTCGCTCGCGCACGCCGGTGAGCCCTACCTGCTGACGACCTGGATCCCGGGGCGGGAATACGCGCAGGATTTGCGTCGCGTGGCACGCGATGCGCGCCTGGCCCCCCGCGATCGCGCCCGCTGCGAGCTCCTGGCCCACTACCTGGCCGAGCTTCACGCCGACCGGGGCGGCCCGGCTCCGGTGTGGCGCAGGGCCGTGCGCGACCTCATCGGGCACGGCGAGGGGGTCTTCGGCATCGTCGATGGCTTCGCCGACGACGTGCCGGGCGCGCCCCGCGCTCGGCTCGACGCCATCGAGCAGGCCTGCGTCGCCTGGCGCCCGCGCCTGCGCGCCCGCTCGCACCGCCTCGCGCGCACGCACGGCGATTTTCACCCGTTCAACGTGCTGTTCGACGACGCGGGCAACCTCGGGCTGCTCGACGCGAGCCGCGGCGGCAGGGGCGACCCCGCCGACGACGTCGCGTGCATGGCGATC